>CAMZKY010000050.1 GCA_947311455.1 uncultured Marinosulfonomonas sp.
CAGTGCACCTTCTTTGGCGATGGACAAAACGCCGCCTGTAATGTCGGAGTGGCCATTCAGGTATTTGGTGGCGGATTGAAAGGCAATATCCGCGCCAAGCGCAAGCGTATCCAGCGTAACGGCGGGCGATACCGTGCAGTCTACGGCCAACAATGCACCCACAGCGTGGGCGGCATCAGCCGCGGCCTTGATGTCGATCACATCCCAAGACGGGTTTGTAGCGCTTTCGATCCAAACCAGTTTGGTATCGGGCTGGATGGCGCCTTCAAGGGCGTTTGGTTTGGTGGAGTCAAACTGGGTGATTTTCAATCCGCGTTTGCGTTCAAGGCGGCGCACCCAGTCAAGCCCGCCGTGATACATAACCTCGGGCAACACGACGTGATCGCCATTGTCCAGCGTTTCAAACAGCGCCCCAAAGGCGGCCATTCCTGCGGTAAACAGCAAGGACGCTGCACTGCCATCAAGGCTGGAGATGATCTTCTCGGCTTGGGATGTGGTCGGATTGCCATAGCGGGCATAGGTATATCCGGCGCGCAGCTCGTAATCATCATTGCGGGCATAGGTTGACGAAAGCTGGATTTCCGGCACCACTGCGCCTGTGCGCTCATCCATGGCGTGCATCGCCTGTGCGGCGCGGGTGGCTGGGGCAAGGTTTAGCTGTCTGGGTGGTTTGGACATGATTTGGCCTTCTATAGGGTTAGGGTGGCATCCCCTGCCTGCAACGTGCCGTCGGCGCGATCAAAACGCAAGTAGGCAATGGCCTTTCCGCCCGATTGGGTAAACAAAGTGCCCGCGGGTTTGCCGTCTTTGCTGATCGAAGTGCCAACGGGGGCAGAGCCTGAAATCGCCACAATGCGCAGGCCTTTTTTCAGGGTGGTTTTGTGCTTCATGCGGGAGATGATTTCCTGCCCCACGTAACAGCCTTTGCGAAAATCCACACCGTTCAGGGCTTCAAACCCGGCTTCCAGAATATAGGTTTCATTCGGGATCAGCTCGATCCCTGTTTCGGGGATGCAACGGGCCACGCGGATTGCATCCCAATCAGTGCCGTCAGTGCCGGATTCGCGGCCATATAATCGCCAGCCCATATCGGGGTGGCGCGGATCAGCCAGCGCGCCTTCGGGGGCATTTCCCGTTCCGGTTTTCACCTGAATATCGGCGGGTTCTATCACGACATCGGCACGCAATTTATACATGGAAAGGCGGCCAAACAGATCGGCGGCGGTGATTTCAGGCGCGTCTAGAAACAGTGCATCATCTTGATTAAACAGGAAAAAATCGGTAAGAAATTTGCCCTGCGGGGTTAGTAATGCGGCGTATAGCAAACCATCGGCAAGCTTGCCCATATCATTGGTGATCAGCCCTTGCAGAAAGTCGGTTCTGTCGCTGCCTGTGATTTTGAAAATACTGCGTGTCATACTTATGTTCCTTTGCGCTAGACTATGACATATAGGGTTTTTATCCGTAGGCAAACAGAGGGCAAAATGCGCGCACCGGTCAGCATCGTTATTCCAACCCTGAACAGCACTGAAATGCTGCCTAAGGTGTTGTTATCATTGATGGAAGGGTTGACTTCCGGCGTGGTGCGAGAACTGGTTTTTACCGATGGTGGTTCAACCGATCCTTTGCCGGAACTGGCAGCAGATGTGGGCGCGAACGTGGTTTCTGGAGCTGCAGGGCGCGGCGGACAACTGGCGCGCGGGGCGCGTGCAGGGCAGGGGGAGTGGCTGTTGTTTCTGCATTCCGATACCGAATTGTCGACGGGCTGGGCCGATGTGGTGATGGGCCATATCAACGGGCCGGATAAGGCGGGGTATTTCAGGTTAGCCTTTGATGTCAAAGGCTTTTTCCCAAGGTTCGTAGCCGGATGGGCCAATCTGAGATCCCGGATTTTCGGGCTGCCTTACGGGGATCAGGGCCTGTTGGTTTCACGCGGACTTTATGACAAAATCGGCGGGTTCAAGGATATGCCATTGATGGAAGACGTGAACATCGCCCGCCGCCTGAAAGGGCAACTGATCCTGCTGAACGCCACCGCCACGACCTCGGCAGCGCGCTACCAAAATTCCGGATGGTTGTACCGTGGCACCCGCAATCTGTGGTGCCTGATGCGGTATTTTGCGGGGGCGGATGTGGAGCGTTTGGCGCGGGAGTATCGGCGTTAAAATGATGTATGCACCGCGTATACATCCTGTGTGTATTTGCGTATGGCAGGCTGATCTTGCTGTTAATTCAGCTTAACGCTCATGCAAAAATGATCTGGTCCTTGCCGCAGGGTGATGGTGCGCGAAACCGGCCCAGCCAACGCCTAGGTCTACGCCCTAACAATTCGGGATGTTTACCGCCAAGCCGCCAAGCGAGGTTTCTTTGTAGCGGTCGCTCATATCGGCACCGGTTTGGCGCATGGTTTCGATGCAGCTGTCCAGTGGCACCAGATGTTTGCCATCGCCGCGCAGGGCCAGTGAGGCCGCTGAAACGGCCTTGATTGCGCCTAGGCCGTTGCGCTCGATACAGGGCACTTGCACCAGTCCTTTGACCGGATCGCAGGTCATGCCCAGATGATGTTCCAGCGCGATTTCAGCAGCGTTTTCAACCTGTTGCGGGGTGCCGCCCATTACTGCGCACAGGCCCGCCGCCGCCATGGCCGAGGCCGAACCGATTTCGGCCTGACAGCCGCATTCCGCCCCCGAAATTGATGCGTTATGTTTGACCAGCCCGCCAATTGCCGCGGCGGTTAACAGGTAATCCGGTATGCCTGATGGTGTGGCCGTGGGCACGTGATCCAGCCAATAGCGCAGCACAGCCGGTACAACCCCCGCCGCACCGTTGGTGGGGGCGGTGACAACTTGGCCACCGGCGGCGTTTTCCTCGTTCACCGCCATCGCATAGACGCACATCCAATCGTTGATGATATGGGGGGCGGTTAGGTTCATGCCCTGCTCGTGGATAAGCGCCTGATGGATGTCGGGCGCGCGGCGGCGCACGTTCAGGCCACCGGGCAAGGTGCCATCGGTGGCAAGCCCGCGTTCGATACACTCATTCATCACTTGCCAGATGCGGGTAATGTCGGCGTCAAACAGATCCTGGCGCATATAGGCCAACTCATTTGCGCGTTTCATCTGGGCGATGGATTTGCCGCTTTTCTTTGCCATATCCAGCATCATTGCTGCGGTTTCAAACGGGTAGGGGCGGATTTTTGCGTCCCGGGCGTCAAGCGTGGCTTCTTGTTTCTGTTCGTCTTCTGTCACAACAAAGCCGCCGCCGATTGAATAATAGGTTTCCTGCAGCACCACATCGCCTTGGGCATCGGTGGCCATCAGAATCATGCCGTTGGCATGGCCTTTCAGTGGTGTGCCGTAATCAAAAATCAGGTCGGTTTTCGGGTTGAATTTCAGCGGTTGCAGCCCGTGTGGCTGAACGGATTTGGTGCGGTGAATTTCTGTAAGGGCGGTTTGGGCGTCGGTGGCGTTGTAGGTGTCGGGCAGGAACCCCGCCAGCCCAAGGATTGTGGCGCGATCCGTGGCGTGGCCAACGCCGGTGAATGCCAGTGATCCATGCAGTGAAGCGCGTAGGCCGTGGGCCTGAAACGGTGAGGTGCGCAGCAGCTCCAGAAAACGGCCAGCCGCTACCATTGGCCCCATGGTATGGGACGATGACGGCCCGACGCCGACTTTGAACATGTCAAACACGCTGAGGAACATTGCGGTTTCCTTGGAACTATTCGCTTTGGTGACAGAACAGTTTTGTTCTGGCTTACGCAAGCCTAAAAGCGACGGATGAACGGGGGGATGCGAAATTGGCGGCGTGGCCTTTTTGCCAGCGGGGCGCGATATGCTGCGGGAAGGGCATTTCCCCTCTCGTCGCGGGCGAGGGGATCGCCTATAAACGGCGCAACAAACAGGGAGTCGGGGAAAATGACCGGAGATTTATCACCAATCGACAAGGCAAAATTTGTTGCTGCTAAACGCGCAGTTGAATTTGTTGAGGATGGAATGCGCGTCGGGCTGGGCACCGGATCAACCGCGGCGTGGATGGTGCGCTGTTTGGGTGAATTGGTGCAACGCGACGGTTTGAATATTATCGGGGTTCCAACCTCGGTGCGCACAGCCGATCTGGCGCGTCAGGTTGGGATCAAGGTTACGTCATTGGACGAGGCAAAATGGCTTGATCTAACCATTGACGGGGCGGATGAATATGACGCCAACCTGAACCTGATCAAAGGCGGTGGCGGCGCGTTGCTGCAAGAAAAAATCGTAGCCACGGCCAGTGATATGATGGTGGTGATCACTGATGCTTCCAAGCAGGTGGATACGTTAGGCGCGTTTCCCTTGCCGGTTGAGGTGATCCCGTTTGGCTGGCAAACCAGCAAAGCCCTGATCGAGGAAATTCTGGTCAGCATGGATGTGATGGGGCGCACCGCCACCTTACGGATGAACGGGGACGCGCCGTATTTTACTGACGAAGGCAATCATATCATTGATTTGCATCTAAACCGCATCGGGGATGCGCGCCAGCTGGGCATGGTTTTAAATCAGGTGCCGGGCGTGGTTGAAAACGGGTTGTTCATTGATATTTGCGATGTCGTTGTGATCGGGTTTGGCGATGGAAGGCTTGAAGTGCGCAACATTAATGAAGGCACGGTGGTGGAAGACAAGCTGGATTTTGTTGAAACCGAAAATCTATTTGCGGATATGGATGATTGATCGGGGCAATGCCCCGATTTCCAGAACAGCATCCTGTTTTTCCGTGTTACGCCGTGCCGGAATTGATCCGGTGCAGATGTTTGTTATGCAACCTGTTGGTTGGTGCCGTCTTCCGCCTGCGCGGTATTTGACGTTGTAAACTGGGCAACCGTTTCAGAAAGATGCTCGGCATCCTGGCTTAAGCTGACGGTTGAGGCGGTGGTTTCCTCAAACATGGCAACGTTTTGCTGGGTTACTTTATCCAGTTTTGAAATGGAGGCGTTCACATCGGACAACCCGTTTACTTGCTTGTTTACCGATTGCGACACTTCGCTGATATGGGTTGAAATGGTAGATACAGACGTTGCAATCTGTTGTAAAGATTGCCCGGCACGGCCCACCAATGTCACGCCGCGCTTTACTTCTTTTCCGCTTTTTGAGATGAGATTGCTGATTTCCTTGGCAGCATCCGATGAGCGCTGCGCAAGAGCGCGCACTTCGGAGGCGACAACGGCAAATCCGCGCCCTGCATCACCGGCGCGGGCTGCTTCAACACCGGCATTCAGTGCCAAAAGATTGGTTTGGAATGCGATGTCGTCAATCACGCCAATGATTTTCGAAATCTCGGTCGACGATTTTTCGATCCCTTCCATCGCTTGGGTTGCTTCTTGCATGACTTCGCCGCTTTCGTCGGCGTGTTTACGCGCCAATCCCACCACCTGATCTGCGGCTTGTGCATCTTTGGCCACTGTTTTCACCGAGTCTCTGATTTGTTCAAGGGTGGTTGCGGTTTTGGTTAAGGCGTTTGCCTGGTCGGTTGTGCGTTGGGAAAGCTGCTGAGATGCTTTCGAGATTGAATAGGTTTCCGAGGAAATACTTTGCGCGCTGCCCGAAACCTGATCGATCGCATCCGACAACATGGAAAGGGCGCTGTTTAAATCGGTTTGCAATGTTGAAAATGCACCAAGGAAATCGCCTTCCATACGTTCTTTCAGATTGCTTTGAGCAAGATAGGAAACGATGCGGCTAATTTCGCTCACACCGGAATCGACGCTTTCAACCAGCTGATTAACCGATTGTTTGAAACTGTCGAGTTCCGGATCATCATACCGGTCTTCTAGCCGGTTGGAAAAGTCGCCGCGCGCTGCAGCCTCAACCACAATGCGCATTTTCTTTTGAAACGCATCGCCCTGCACACGCCGCATTTCCGCATCCAGGGCCGCTTCTTTTTGTGCCGCGACCATTTCTTTTTGCTTTTCCAATAGTACGGTTTGATGCGCTGCCATTTCGTTTTGTTCCGCCAGAATTTTTTCTTGTTGTGCCGCCATCTGTGCATTGCGCTCCAGATTTGCGCGGAATACTTCGGATGCACGGGCGATGGCGCCAATTTCATTATCGCTGACCAGATCGGACAAATCGATATTCGTATCCCCCGTGGCCAGCTTATCCAACTCGACCGAGATTTTACGGGCGGGTCTGGCCACACCAACAACCATTGTGACAAAAACTGCCGCAGCAATGCATGTTGCAATGCTAATGGTTAATCCGGTCATCGCAAGTATGACCTTTCGGGTGATGGCGATTTTCTGGTTTGCCAGGTTTTTTGCCTCGGTTGTTTCGCGTGCGATCGCGCGTTCCAGAATGTCCATCCCTTGCAGTGCGGGGCTGTCATCTATTTTGACCAGTGCGTCGATTTCTCGTGCGCTTAACCCTTTGCCGATTTGTTCTTGAATGATATCCAGGCCAGCGGCATAGGCATGTATGACGTCTTGGATGTCTTTGATTGCAGCACGTTCGTTTTCGGAAATGCCATGTTTTGTGAAGGCGTCAATGGCGTTTTGTGCATCAAGCATCGCTGCCTCTATCTTGGCGACGCGCGGCGCGTCTTGCCGTAATACATAGTTTTTAAACTGATGGATCATACCACCATATCCAAGGGCATGACGTAGTTTGCCAATATTATATCGTTTGCTGTTGTTGCCCGTTGCATCTCCTTGAATTTCGGCAAACAGGTTTGCCAGTCCCTCCAAAGCTGGGGAATCGTCAATTTTTACGCGCGCATCGATATCTTCGGGTGTAAGACCCGTTCGTATTAAAGAGGCCGTGGTTTCGGTATTCTGCATGTAGGCATGAACGACAGTGCGAATTTTCTTAATCGCATCAAGGGACGCGTCGGTTTTGGACAGGTTTTCCAAACGGCGCAAGGCAAATAGGGCAACTGCCGTTCGGCTATGGACGTCCTTTAGGCGGGCAACATCGGTTTGGATTACCATGCTTTTAAATTGATGAATCATCCCCCCGTATCCTAGCGAATTCACCACGGCAGACAGGGCAAGGGAACGTGGCGCATTGCTTTCCTGATAATCATGCCAGGATGTTTCCGCCTGATCAAAAGTATTAAATGAATACATACTGGCCGCCAGAAATATCCCGCCCGATACTATCATCAAACCGATGATAGATTGGGAAAGGAATTTGATTGAATAATCGCGAAGAGGTTTAAATGGCATAAATGAATTACCCGAGGTTGTGATATCTTAACTCATAAGGCCCGAATCTTAAGGAATTGGCAAAATTTCAAACCGTAACAAATTATTTTTGCTTTCCAGCTTTTGATATTCATGATCAGGGGGCTTTGCTGGTTCATGTGGTCAGAACCTCGGGTTTTTATGCCTAAAGTTGCACTTGGCGCACAACATTGTTTCTTGAAACTGAAAACCTGTTTGTCGATAGGGATGTTTGATCTGGCAGTGCCGCGATTATCCAATTTGATAAAATAGAAATTTGTAGTTTAGGTATGGATGCCTATATTGTGTATTTCCTCCTTGAAATGCAAAGGCGCTTTAGCGCACAAGGATCAGGTAAACAAACTGTAGGACGTAATATGAGCTTTGATTTTGATCTTTTCGTCATTGGTGGTGGTTCCGGCGGGGTGCGCGCTGGGCGATTGGCAGCCAGCGAAGGCGGGGCCAAGGTGGGTTTGGCCGAGGAATATCGCATGGGCGGCACCTGTGTGATCCGTGGCTGTGTGCCCAAAAAGCTGATGGTATTTGCCTCGGCCTATAGTGGTGGTGTGGCGGATGCGCAGAAATACGGCTGGAAAGACGCGCAGATTGGCGCATTTGACTGGATGCATTTCAAAGGCAAATTGGATGCAGAGCTGACCCGTCTGGAAAACATCTATCGCACCAATCTGGGCAAAGCCGGCGTTGAAATTTTCGATGCACGGGCCACGGTAAAGGATGCGCATACTGTGGAATTATCCACGGGCGAAACATTCACGGCCAAGCATATTCTGATCGCTGTGGGGGGCAAACCGTTTGTGCCACCCTTTGAGGGATCAGAGCATGTGATTACCAGCAACGATATTTTCCTGCAAAAGAAGCTGCCAAAATCCATTCTGATCGTCGGGGGCGGATTTATCGCCTGTGAATTTGCCTGCATTCTAAACGGTTTGGGTGTGAAAGTGACACAATACTATCGTGGCGCGCAGGTATTGCGTGGCTTTGATGACGAGGCGCGTGGACATGTGGCCGATATGATGCGCGATCGCGGGGTTGATCTGCATGTGGGCACCGATGTGATGCAAATCGAAAAACGTGATGACGGGTTGTGGGTGAAAAGCTCTACAGGGCATGACCATACGTTTGATGCGGTGATGTATGCCACGGGCCGCGTGCCCAGCACAGACGGCCTGGGATTGGAAAACACCGGTGTTGAAACCGGGCGCGGTGGGGAAATCATTGTCGATGACTATTCCCAAACGGCGGTGCCGTCGATTTATGCGGTTGGCGATGTGACCAACCGGATCAATCTGACGCCGGTTGCCATCCGCGAAGGCGCAGCCTTTGTCGATACGGTTTTTCACGGCAAACCCACCAAAGCGGATCATGATCTGGTGGCCAGCGCGGTGTTTACCCAGCCCGAATTGGGCACAGTTGGCATGACCGAAGAAGAGGCGCGCGAAAAAGGCCCGATCGAGGTGTATGCCGCTGCGTTTCGCGCCATGCAAACCGGATTTGCCGAACGCAATGATCGCACGCTGATGAAACTGGTGGTCTGTGCCACAACGCGCAAGGTTTTGGGCTGTCATATCGTGGCGGAAAACGCGGGTGAAATGATCCAGCTGGCGGCGATTGCGATTAAAATGGGCGCGACAAAAGAAGACTTTGATCGCACCGTGGCCGTGCATCCAACCATGTCGGAAGAACTGGTCACTATGAAAACCCCGACGCGCACATTTAATTAGGCACATTTAATTAGACGGTGCGTTGGCCTTGAAAATTGCGTATAGAGCGCACAGATAAAGCTAAGATATTACATATAAGGAAGTCAGATGGCTGGAAATAATGGCGGACCATGGGGCGGCGGAGGCGGCCAGAATGGTGGCGGTGGAAACCGTGGCAATAACGGCGGCGGTAAAAAGCCCCAAGATAATGGGCCACAGATCCCTGAAATCGATGAAATTGTGAAAAAAGGCCAAGAACAGCTGCGCGTTCTTATGGGCGGGCGCGGGGGGCGTGGTGGCTCTGGTAATGGTACGGGTGCTGGCCAAGGTGGTCCGGGTCTTACCAAAGGCACTGTTGGTTTGGGCCTGTTGGCTGTGGCCGCGTTTTGGGCGTTTAATTCATTTTATACCGTCAAGCCCGAAGAACAGTCGATTGAACTGTTCCTTGGTGAATTTTCCAGCATCGGCAATCCGGGTTTGAATTTTGCGCCTTGGCCGGTTGTAACCAAAGAAATCCGCCCTGTAACGCGTGAGCAAATCGTGAATATCGGCGTGGGTGTTGGCGGCGAAGCTGGCCTGATGCTAACCGGTGACGAAAACATCGTTGATATTGATTTCCAGGTGGTTTGGAACATCAATGATTTGCAAAAATTCCTGTTCGAGCTGAAAAACCCCGATGAAACCATCGCGGCGGTGGCTGAATCGGCGATGCGTGAAATTATTGCGCAATCCGATCTTGCGCCGATTTTGAACCGTGATCGCGGTTTGATTTCGTCGAAATTGCAAGATCTGATCCAGAAAACTCTGGATAGCTATAACAGTGGTGTCAACATTGTGCGGGTGAACTTTGATAAGGCCGATCCGCCTGCGGATGTGATTGATGCCTTCCGCAAGGTACAAGAAGCCGAGCAAATTCGGGATCGTTTGGTAAAAGAAGCCGACACCTATGCCAACAAGGTTCTGGCCGGCGCCCGTGGGGAAGCCGCGCAGGTTCTGGAAAAAGCCGAAGGCTACCGCGCGCAGGTGGTGAATGATGCCGAAGGGGAAGCCAGCCGTTTCCTTGCGGTGTTGGGAGAATACCAAAAAGCCCCCGAAGTGACCCGCAAACGCCTGTATCTGGAAACCATGGAGCAGGTTCTGGGCGATGTTAACAAGGTTATTCTGGACGAAAGCACAGGTGGCACGGGACAAGGCGTTGTGCCGTATCTGCCGCTTAATCAATTAACCAATCGGGGGAATAACTAATGAATAAATCGTCCTTAATTCTTCCCGCAATTGCGATTGTTGTTGTCGGGATTTTGTCCTCGGTGTTCATCGTCGATGAACGTGAAAAGGCGCTGGTGCTGCAATTTGGTAAAGTTGTCGCCGTCAAAGACGAGCCGGGACTGGCGTTTAAAATCCCGTTTGTGCAAGAGGTGGTCACCTATGATGACCGCATCCTAAGCCGCGATGTGGCCGCGCTTGAGGTCACGCCGCTGGATGATCGCCGGTTGGTGGTTGACGCCTTTGCCCGCTACCGGATTGTTGATGTTGAACAATTCCGTGAGGCTGTAGGTGTTGGCGGAGAGCGGGGCGCTGAAACGCGGATCGATTCAATTCTCAAGGCCAAAATCCGCGAAGTTTTAGGCTCTGTTTCCTCAAACGACATTTTGTCGTCGGATCGTGCAGTGCTGATGCTGAAAATTCGCAATGGCGCAATTGCCGACGCGCGGGATTTGGGCTTGGAAGTGATCGACGTGCGTTTGAAACGCACCGATTTGCCCCGCGCCAACCTGCGCTCGACATTTGACCGGATGCGCGCCGAACGTAATCGCGAAGCCGCCGACGAAATCGCCCGCGGGAAAGAGGCCGCGTTGCGGGTAACGGCGCAAGCCGACAGAACCGTGATTGAAACAGTGTCCGATGCCCAGCGTCAGGCGGAAATCATCCGCGGGGAAGCCGATGCCAAACGAAGTGCGGTTTTTGCCGAGGCTTTTGGCAAAGACATTGAATTCTTTAAATTCTATCGGTCTTTGCAGGCCTATCGCGCCTCGCTTAAGGGTGAAAATTCTACCATGGTTCTTTCGCCGGACAGTGATTTCTTTAGCTATCTGAAATCGGACGCCGCGAAATGATTGAAAAAATAATTCTGGCCCTCGGGTTGGTTTTAGTGATCGAGGGGCTGGCCTATGCGCTGGCCCCTTCTGCTATAGAAGCCATGCTTGAGGCGCTGAAACGCACCCCGCTTGAAACCCGCCGATTGATTGGCCTGATCGCGCTGGCGCTTGGGGTGTTTCTGATCTGGATTTCAAAAATCACCGCAGTGTAACGGCCTATCACGAACGGTTGAATTCTGTTTCATGGGTTTGAAATTGTCTAAGATCTGCTTATCTAGGAGCCGTAAAGGTGTTCATCCGGTATTAGATCGGATAGCATCGGTTATAGGCATATGAGGAGTCTTTATACCGTGAAATTTCAAGCAATCTCAGCCCCGATGGATCGGGATAATCAGTTAAGCAAAACAACAAAGACCGCCGTTTTTATGGCCCTTGGTGTGATTTTGCTTATGGCGCAAACCATGGTTGCC
Source organism: uncultured Marinosulfonomonas sp. (assembly GCA_947311455.1). Taxonomy (GTDB): domain Bacteria; phylum Pseudomonadota; class Alphaproteobacteria; order Rhodobacterales; family Rhodobacteraceae; genus Profundibacter. The sequence continues at coordinate 11,477 of CAMZKY010000050.1, forward strand.
GCCGCGCGCGGCGCACCGGAAAGTTTTGCCGATCTGGCCGAAGAAATCAGCCCGTCTGTGGTGAACATCACCACAACAACGACGGTTGCAGCCCCCACAGGCCAAGGGCCGATTGTGCCCAAAGGCTCTCCGTTTGAAGATTTCTTTAAGGAATTCCAAAACCCGAATGGCGGCGGCCGGCCTCGCCGCTCGCAAGCCCTGGGTTCGGGATTTGTGATCTCGGAAGACGGCTATATCGTCACCAATAATCACGTGATCGAAGGGGCGGATGAAATCGAGATCGAGTTTTTCTCGGGCAAGGTTTTACCTGCCAAACTGATTGGTCGCGACCCCAAAGTCGATATTGCGTTGCTAAAAGTCGAAAGCGACGAACCGCTGTCGTTTGTGTCTTTTGGCGATAGTGATGTGATGCGGGTGGGCGATTGGGTGATTGCTATGGGCAATCCGCTGGGGCAGGGGTTTTCTGTTTCGGCTGGTATTATTTCCGCCCGTAACCGCGAATTGTCGGGCACCTATGATGACTATCTGCAAACCGACGCTGCGATCAACCGCGGCAATTCCGGTGGGCCGCTGTTTAACATGGATGGCGATGTGATCGGGGTGAATACTGCAATCCTGTCGCCCAATGGCGGATCAATCGGTATCGGCTTTTCCATGGCCTCGAATGTTGTCACCCGCGTTGTGGATCAGTTGAAAGAATTTGGCGAAACCCGTCGTGGTTGGCTGGGTGTGCGCATTCAGGATGTCACCGATGATGTGGCCGAGGCGATTGGCCTTACAGATGGCAAAGGCGCGCTGGTAACAGATGTGCCCGAAGGCCCTGCCAAAGATGGCGGTATGGAAGCTGGCGATGTGATCTTGACGTTTGATGGCCATAACGTGGACAACACGCGCGATTTGGTTGGCACCGTTGGCAACACAGAAGTCGGCAAAGAAGTGCGCGTTGTGGTGTTTCGTGATGGCGGAACGCAAACGCTGAAAATCACCTTGGGACGTCGCGAAACGGCGGAAGCCGCCAGCACATCAGGGCCTAACAAAACCCCTGCGCCTGAACCAGTTGAAAAACAATTCTTCGGCCTAACCCTAACACCAATGACCCCCGAATTGCGTGATCAGCTATCGCTAAGCAAAGAGGCGCTAGGGGTTGTTGTTAAGGATGTTGACGAAGCCTCAAATGCCTATGCCAAAGGCCTGCGCGCCGGTGACGTGATTACCGAAGCGGGGCAGCAACGTGTTTCCAACCTTGACGAATTCAGCGCCCGCGTTGATGAGGCACGCGAAGCAGGGCGTAAATCGATCCTGTTGTTGGTGCGTCGCAGTGGCGAGCCACGGTTTGTGGCGCTGGCGCTTGACTAATCGTTTAAATATATGAATTCAAAGGGCGCCGTGATGGTGCCCTTTTTTGATTGAAGTAGTAGATTTATGGGCAAACTGCGGCTGTTTTTCCGGGTTTTAAATTTCACCCCACAATAAATCTTAACCAGCCTTGCGAATATAACGCAGCAGTTTTTTCAATTTTTCGGTTTTTGACGGGAACGAACTTATCTGGCGGAGGGGGCAGCCTTTGGTTTGCTTCACAAAACGACGGAGAATTTTCGCGGTTATGGGAAGATTATTTCCAATGGTATGTTTGTTTCGCTTAAGCGGTAACGCCTTAAAGGAAAGATAAAAAACAAAAAACAACCTAGAGTAGGCGTTTGGCTAAAAATAAGTAAAAATAACTAACAAATGGTAAAAATCCATAGGCATTTTATACAATTTATTGGTATCTAGTCTGATAGGTTTAAGCTTCCTTTAGAGTGTATTCGATAGCCGTTTCATATTATGACGCAAGAAAATTTCGATCAAATGATAGAACACACGATCGAATGTCTTTTCGATACCAAAACCAGCAACCGTGCTGTGGTTCGCGATTTGGTGCGCCTATGGCCACAGATTCAAATTTTGGATGTGACGTTCGTATTGGTTGCCGCGGCAAATTCTGTTGATAGCTGGTTCGCCAAAGGCAGCCCTTCGCGGGAACAATCGACTGCGGCGTATAAAATGGCAGCTTTGGTTAGCCTTGATTATTACGTGATGCAGTCTTTGAAAATGCCCTGTGGCAGCGCGGCGGATTTGCAAGCCTACTGGACCAAGTGTGACGGCTATTTCCTGAACGATTAAGGCGGGCTTTGATTTCGTGTGTTGACCAAACGGTAAAACTTGCAATAGCAGCTGGTGTATGAAAGTTTCAAGCTCAAACAAAAGGCCAGCAGGTGCAACGCGAAATGCAACATATACAGACACAAACAAAAATGGCGGGCGTGCCGCAAATCCATGAGCCGCGCAATGAAGGGATCAGCCTTGATCTTGATTGGGTGCTGGGGGCACAGGCCAACACATCGGCGATTGAACGGCGCACAGCGTCTTTGCCCGGGCGGCGTTCTGTCAAGAAAGATTATCAGGCGGCGTGGTTGCTTAAGGCGATAACCATGATTGATCTGACCACCCTGTCAGGGGATGATACCCAAGAGCGGGTCAAGCGCCTGTGCGCCAAGGCACGCCAGCCTGTGCGCGCCGATATTCTGGC
>CAMZKY010000051.1 GCA_947311455.1 uncultured Marinosulfonomonas sp.
CGCTGCGCCAAGGGCGTTTTTATCACCTTCCAAGTCGCGGCGTTTTAGGGGCTCGGCCCTGTCCAGATCGCTTTTGTACTGCTACAGTTGTGCGAGGTTGTTGAGATCTGTGGCGTAAGCTGTATGATCTTCGCCAAGGGCATTTTTATCAATGTCCATGGCGCGGCGCATCAGGGGCTCGGCCCCGTCCAGATCGCCTTTGGCCAGCAACAGCTGCGCGAGGTTGTTGAGATCTGTGGCGTAAGCTGTGTGATCATCGCCAAGGGGGTTTTTATTGATTTCCATAGCGCGGCGCATCAGGGGCTCGGCCCCGTCCAGATCGCCAAGGGCTTGCAGGCTTTGGGCAAGGTTATTCAGGGCTGTGGCGGTTTTGGGATCGGCATCGCCGAATTCATCTTGGGCAAGATCAACCAAATCCTGTTGAATGGGCAGCGCCTGTTTATGGTGGCCTGCGCGGCCAAGGAATATGCCGGCCTTGATCAAATGATCATAGGTGGGATCAAGGCGCGCGGCCCTGGCGTAATGTGTGGCGGCATCATGCCAGCGGATTTCGGCCTCGGCAATTTCGCCCCGGCCAAAGGCGGCGCGGGCGGTGGATTTGATTTCCAGTTCGTTGCGGTTTTCGATTTCCTTGAAAATATCATCGGCAAGTGAATAATCGCCCGCCTCAAGCGCGGCGCGGGCTTTGATTAGGCGATCGGCGCTGATCTGGTTGCTTTCGCGCGACAGGGCGCTTTCCAGTCGGGCGATTGTGTCTTGGGCTTTTGTCAGGGCGTCGTTCGGGTTTTGTTTCTGGCGCTGTAGCTCGGCCAGTTGGTTGGTTAAAACTTCGATTTCCTCATCCGAGGCGGTTTCAAGGGCTTTGCGCACCTGGTTTTCGCGTTCATCCAGTTTGGCGTTGAAATCGTCCAGTGTCATGGTGATTATTGGCTGAACGGGGGCGGGGGTGCCTGAACTGCTTTTGGGGCGCTTTTTAAACAGCCACCAGATTGGGGTGAGAATAATACCCAAGATTGCAAGCAGGAAGGTGGCGGCGGTAATAATCGCATTTGATCGGTTTTGATTGTCAGGGTCGCCATACCATCCCCAAAGCCAATTTCCCAAATCTACAAGAGAATCCCACATTTCCATATCCACCCCTTATCCCCCGACAACATAACAACCTATGTGTGCAAGGGAAAGAGGGATGGAATGGGTTTAACAAATGGCAGGGCGGGGTTCATCCTGCCTTTTGGTTAGCGGCTAGAGATTAATTCCCCCGACCAAAATCCGCGGTTGTCACAACGCCATCGCCGTTGCGATCCATTTTGGCAAGCCATGCGGCGGTTTGGCCGATAAATTCTTCGCGGCTGACTTTGCCGTCGCCATCCACATCGTTGAATTCCATAATCATGCCAACCTGCGCGCGTTTGCCGTTGCCGCCAAAGTGACCGCCTTTTTCGTTTTCCATATCGGCGGCGCGGGCCTCGTCAAAGGCGACATATTCCTGTGCGGTAAGAAAGCCGTCTTCATTTTCGTCAAAGGATGCGAAAATATCGCGGCGGCGTTCGGTCATATCGGCAAGCGACACAGCGCCGTTTTCATCCAGATCCCAGTTTTCAATAAAATGCCCACCGGGTTGCCCGGCATAAGCAAGGGAGGCAAAAGACAGGGAGGCAATCGCGGCGATTGCAAGTGTGATTGAAGTGCGTTTCATAGTGTGTTCCTTTTGTATTCGATTTATTGAATTTATAATAGTTATACGCGGGGGGATTTGGTTTCCGTCGCGAAAAACATATTATTTTTAAAAAAAAGTAAACGGGCGGCTGCATAACGGCCTTGGAAAAATACGCGCGCCTATTTTTGGAGAATAGACGCGCTGTGGTTTGATGATCTGTAGGGGGTTAGCCCGCCACCATCATGCCTTGGGCTTTTAGGTGGGCGTGGGTTTTATCCAGCGCCTCAACAGCGTGTTCCATCAGAATGTCGATTTCCGCGATGGTCAAAACCAATGGTGGGGCAATGATCATCCGGTCACCCACATGGCGCATCACCAACCCGCCGTCGAAACAGAAATTGCGGCAAATGGTGCCAACGGTTCCCACTGGTGTCGAAAAAGGCGCGCGGGCGGATTTGTCGGGGGTCAGGGCAACGCTGGCCATAAAGCCCGAAATCACCGCTTCGCCCACCAGCGGGTGATCCGCCAGTTGCGCCCATTTTTGCGCCAGATAGGGCCCTGTCACGTCGCGCACATTTTCGACAATCTTTTCGTCTTGCAAGATACGGATGTTTTCCAGCGCCACCGCCGCACCAACGGGATGCCCGCCATAGGTATAGCCGTGATTGAAATCGCCCGCGTCCGCGATGGTTTGCGCCACTTCGTCCGACAGGATTGAACCGCCGATCGGTTGATAGCCCGACGACAGGCCTTTGGCGATGGTCATGATATCGGGGGTGATGCCGTAGGTTTCAGAGCCAAACCAATTGCCGGTGCGGCCAAAGCCACAGATCACTTCGTCGGCGATCAGCAAAATATCATGGGCGTCACAAATGCGCTGGATTTCGGGCCAGTAGGTGGACGGCGGCACGATCACGCCGCCCGCGCCCTGCACCGGTTCGGCGATAAAGGCGGCAACGTTATCTTCGCCCAGCTCGGCAATTTTTGCTTCTAGTTGGCGGGCGCGTTCTAAACCGAAATCTTCGGGGGTTGTTTCGCCGCCTTCGGCATACCAGTTGGGTTGATCGATATAGGCCATATCAGGGATCGGCAGGCCGCCTTGGGCGTGCATACCTTTCATCCCGCCAAGGCTGGCCCCGCCCATGGTTGAGCCGTGATAGGCGTTATGGCGTGAAATGATCACCTTTTTCGTCGGTTTGCCTTTGGCGGCCCAATAGTGACGCACAAGGCGGATGTTGGTGTCGTTGGCTTCGGATCCACCAGAGGCATAAAATACATGGTTCAAATCCCCCGGCGCGATTTCAGCCAGCTTTTGCGACAGGGCAATAATCGGTGGATGCGAGGTTTTGAAAAACGTGTTGTAATAGGGCAGCTGTTTCATCTGCTCATAGGCGGCGTCGGCCAGCTCATTACGGCCATAGCCGATATTGGTGCACCACAGGCCCGCCATACCGTCCAGAATTTTGTTGCCGTCGCTGTCATACAAAAACACACCCTCGGCGCGGGTGATGATGCGCGCGCCATCGCGGGCCAGTTCGGCATTGTCGGAAAACGGATGCACATGGTGGGCCGCATCGATGCGTTGTAGTTCATCCGTGGGGATGTTGTGTAGAATTGTCATGTTTGTTCTCGATTTATTGAGGGTTATTCAGAGGCGTTTTCAGGAAGCACCAGCATATCTTTGGGCTGCCAGTTGGCGTAAACCTGCGTGCCGATTTCCAGCGCCATCAGGGTTTCTGCCTGTGCTTCGGTGGCCAGCGCCGTGATCGAGCGCTCGCCATCCAGTATGATTTCCACAAGTGAGCTATCGCCTTGAAAGGCAACATCTCCTAACGTGCCCGTCACCGCGATCATCTCGGCGGCGGGTTGTTCAAGGCCAACGCGCACTCGCTCGGGGCGCACGGCAATGGCAAGGTTTCGGGTGTTGGCCGGCATCAGACTGGCGGGCAGGGTAACCGTGCCAAGGGTTTTGGTGTCAAACTGCACAGCGTCCCCGTTGCGCGTATGGCTTGAAACGTCGAACATATTGATCCGGCCAATGAAATCGGCCACGAATTGATCGCAAGGGTTTTTATACAGCGCCGTGGGGCTATCCAGCTGGCGCAGTTTTCCGTCTTTCAGCACCGCGATGCGATCAGCCATGGCCATGGCTTCGGATTGATCGTGGGTGACCATCACAAAGCTGACGCCGACGCTTTCCTGCAATTTCACCAGCTCGAGCCGCATGGCGTCGCGCAATTTGGCATCGAGCGCCGACAGGGGTTCGTCCAGCAAAAGAACCTGTGGCCGCTTGACCAATGCCCGCGCCAAAGCCACCCGTTGCCGTTGCCCGCCCGACAGCTGATCGGGCATTCGGTGGCTGAATTGCGATAGATGCACCTGTTCCAGTGCTTCGGCGACCTTGGCTTTGATTTCCGCCTTGGGCAGGCGCTCCAGTTTCAGCCCATAGGCCACGTTGGCTTCGACCGACATATGCGGGAAAACCGCGTAAGACTGGAACACCATATTGACCGGACGTTTATTGGCCGGAATGCCCAGCATATCGGTGCCGTCAATCACCACGTCGCCTTTGCTTTCGGTTTCAAGGCCGGCAATGATCCGCAGCAAGGTGGATTTGCCACAGCCCGACGGCCCAAGCAGCACAAAAATTTCACCCGGTTTGATGTCAAAGCTTATGCCCTCAAGCGCGGTGAAGTTGCCGTAATATTTGCAAACGTCATGAACAGAGATGATCGGAGTGGGCGCCATTAGTGTGACTCCTCGAAGGTTTGGAATTTCATTGCAACGGCCGTCACCAGCAGGGTGATCAGGATCAGGATGGTCGAGGCGGCGTTGATTTCCGGCGTCACCGAAAAACGCACCATCGAATAAACCTTGATCGGGAAGGTCACGGTATCGGGGCCAGAGGTGAAGAAAGTAATCACAAAATCATCCAGCGACAGTGTGAAAGATAGCAGCGCACCGGCAATCAGGCCGGGTTTCATATGGGGCACCAGAATATCGCGGAACACCTGAAATTCGGTGGCCCCCAGATCTTTGGCGGCTTCTTCCATCTCGCGGTTGAAATTATTCAATCGGGTGCGAATGATCATTGCCGCAAAAGGGAATGAAAAGGTGATATGCGCCAGAATGATATTAGTCAGGTTAAACGGGTAGGGCGTGCCAGCGGGTACATACAGGCCGAATTGCGAAAAGAACACCGCAAGGCTGACCCCCATACAGATTTCGGGAATGACGATTGGCATGGCAACCATGCCTTCGAACACCGGTTTGAACGGAAACCGGAACCGCCACAAAACCACCGCCGTCAGCGCCCCGAGGATCACCGCGAAAATGGTGGATATAAAGGCAATGGTCAGGGTGTTGGTAAAGGCTTCGATCAGGGCATCGTTGTGAAACGCCTTTTCGTAATATTTGGTGGTAAAGCCTTTCCAGATCACATTGCCGCCGCGCCGCGAGTTGTTAAAGGAAAACACCACCAGCACAATAATTGGCGCATAGAGGAACACCGAGGCCAGAAAAAAGCTGAACCGCAGGGAAAATTTGCGTGAATATTCAAAGGGGCCGGGTTTATCGCGTTTGAGTTTAGCCATCGTTGCGCCCCTTGTTTGCCCGCATGTTCGCAAAGGCCTGAATCGCCAGAATGATAAAGGTGATATACAGCAAAAACAGCGACAAAGCCGATCCGAACGGCCAGTCATTGGCCGATTTGAACTGGCGCTCGATCACATTGGCGATCATGTCCACCTTGCCACGCCCCAGCAGATTGGGGATCAGGAACGATCCCAGCATCGGAATAAAGGTGATCACCGCCGCCGTTGAAATCCCCGCCGAGGTCAGCGGTAGCAGAACCGAACGAAAGGTGCGCCATTGCCCCGCGCCCAGATCAAGGCTGGCCTCAAGCAGATTGCGATCCAGCCGTTCCAGTGACGAATAAATCGGCAACACCGCAAACGGCAGGTAAACATAGATCATCCCGATCATCACGCCGCTGTTGTTGCCCAGAAACCGGATCGGGGCAAAATGTTCGCCCAACAGATCAAACGCACCAAGGCCGATAAGATCAAGGGCACCATCGCCCAGATTCCACAGCCATTCCAGCACATCGTTGATGCGTCCTCGGGTGCCAAGGATATTCAACATCGCATAGGTGCGGATCAAAAGATTTGTCCAGAAGGGCAGAATAATCACCAGCATCAGCCATGGTTTGGCTTTGTTTGATGCGGTGGCGATCACCATGGAAATTGGATAGGCAATCACCAGTGTAATAATTGTGGACAGGGTGGAAAGCCAGACCGTGCGCCAGAACAGGGTGATGATCTGGGGTTCAAACATGCGCTTGTAATTATCAAGCGTCCATGTGGTTTTGATTTCGGTCAGTGATATGTTCTCGCCAAAGCTGTAAACCCAGATGATTCCCAGAGGCACAAAAAACAACAGCACCAGCCAGCCCGCTGTCGGGGTGAAAAACGTCAAAAAGACGCTGAAATGTTTGCGAAAATCTTCCATTTAACCCCCCTTATGACAATGAAGTCGGCAAAACGGGCGCGCATTCAGGCGCGCCCGTTTGTTGGTGTTAGCCAGCCGCTTTGATCCGTGTCCAGGCCTGATCGATCTTTGAGATCACTTCTTGGCCGGGATAGATCGAAACTTCGGAATTGGCCAAAGTTTCCTTGGACGGGAAAATTGCCGTATTTTCGTTATATTCCGCGCCTAAATGCTCATGGGCGGCGGCAATCGGTGTGGCATAATACACATAATCGGCGTTTTCAGCGGCCACCTTGGCGTCCATCAGATAATTGATCATCTCATGGGCGGCGTCGGGATTGGGGGCGCCTTTGGGGATGCAAAGATCATCTTCCCACAGCAAACCGCCTTCTTTTGGCACCACGTAGCCGATATCGTCATCTTCATCCATGGCTTGTAAAATATCGCCGTTCCATTCCATCGCCAGATCAACTTCGCCCGCCAGCAACAAATCCTGACCGTTATCCGGTGCAAAGGCGGTAATGCGGGATTTTTGCGCCAGCACCATGGCTTCGGCGGCGGCGATGTTTTCATCTGTCCAGTCGTTCATGGATTTGCCCATCAGTTTCAGGGCCATTTGCAACACGGTTGTGGCTTCGCCCAAAAACGCCATGCGCCCTGCATATTCGTCGGAAGTGAACATATCCGCCCAGCTGTCAGGTGTTTTGGAAACCTTGGAAATGCGGTAGCCAATCCCGACCGTGCCCCAGAAATACGGCATGGTATATTTGCGACCCGGATCATGGGCCGGATTGGCAAAGGCGGGATCAACGTTTTTCATGTTGGGCAGTTTGGAATGATCCAGCGGTTCCAGCATATCGGCAATGATCATCCGTTCGACGAAATCATTGGTTGGCACAATCAGATCATAGCCCGGATTGCCGTTACGCAGTTTGGCAAATAGTTCATCATTATCGGCAAACAGATCATACTGAACATCAACACCCGTGGCTTTGGTGAAATTGCCCAGGATGTCTTCGCCGATATAGGTATCCCAGTTGTAAAAATTCAGCTTGCCACCAGCGGCAAGCGCACCCTTTGGCAAATTCAGTGTCAGGCCCACGGCCCCTGCACCTGCCAGCATGGCACGGCGGCTGATTGGCATCCGGTTCTTACGCATTCTATTCTCCCTGAAATTGCGCCTGTTTCTAAGGCGTCAATGTGTTATAACACGCGAATGCTACAATGAGTCGCTTATTGGCTCAAGTATTTCTTTCATGGGGGCTTCTTTGACGTCGCAGCCGTATAAACCGCAAACTCTTGCCGATGAATTGAAGCTGCGCTTGCGCAAAGGGCTGTTTAATGGCGCATTCCAACCCGGTCAAAAGATTTCGATCCGCCGTATCGCCGAACAATACGGGATGAGCGTAATTCCGGCCCGCGATGCTCTGCGCGGTCTGGTGGCCGAAGGCGCGCTTGAATTCCGCGATAGCCGCACGATTGTGGTGCCGGTGCTGGATAGTGCGCGGATCAGGGACGTGGAATTTGCGCGGGTCAATCTGGAATGCGAATTGGCAAGACGGGCGTTTGAACGGATGGATAGCGACGATCTGGAGGAGCTGAAGGCGATTGACATCCAACTGGATACAGCCATCGAGGGCGACAACACGCGGGGATATATTGTTGGAAATTACAATTTCCATTTCTATATATATCACCGCGCAAATGCACCGGTTTTGTTACGTTTGGTCGAGGCGCTCTGGCTGCTTTATGCGCCTTCAATGCGATTAGTTTGCACAAGATACGAGGCCGAAGGCGTAGATCATGATTACCACCGCGTTGCCTTGGCGGCCTTGGCAGACCGCGATGTTGACGGGTTTGTAACGGCGATCGAGTCCGACATCCGGCAAGGGATGGGATTTATTGCAAGCGCAAACAGTTGACGCCGGATTGCGGATCGTTCACATCAGGCGTGAAAAACAACAGGAGGCCGTTATGGCAGAACAATGTGGACTATGTGGTGCGGCGGATGATCTGGCGGATGTGGCGATCGAGCCGCGTGACGATACCGTGACCCTATGCGCCACCTGTCGCGATGGTGTATCCGGCGACATCACCGATGCGCCGCATTGGAAATGTTTGAATGACGCGATCTGGTCAACCGATGCGGCGGCGCAGGTTTTGGCCTATCGGCTGTTGCACCGCCTGAACGGCGAAGTCTGGGCGCGGGATTTGCTGGATATTGCATATTTAGAGCCTGACAATCTGGAATGGGCCGAAGCGGGGATTGTGGAAGAAGATGAGGACGCCCTGATCCACCGCGATACCAACGGCGCGGTTTTGTCGGCGGGGGATACGGTGGTTCTAATCAAGGATCTGAACGTCAAAGGCGCGGGCTTTACTGCCAAACGCGGCACGGCGGTGCGTAATATTTCACTGGTGCCCGATAACGAAGGCCATATCGA
>CAMZKY010000052.1 GCA_947311455.1 uncultured Marinosulfonomonas sp.
ATGATGATTTTGATCCGGATGTTGATCCTTCGATCTATCTTGATGGTGATGACGAGGAGTAGCATATGAATTCTGCTCCCGATATGCCTGCCAATCCACATATTCCTGTTCTTTTGCGCCCGCTTCTTGCGGCGGTTGCACCTGTGTCTGGCTCATGGCTGGATGGCACCTTTGGCGCTGGGGGCTATACCCGTGGATTGCTTGCGGCAGGCGCCGATCATGTGATTGGTGTGGACCGTGATCCGTTGGCCTTTGAAATGGCAGCGTCTTGGGCCGGCGAATACGGCGACCGACTAAGTTTTGCCGAGGGTGTATTTAGCGCACTTGATACATACACCGATGAATTGCTTGACGGCGTGGTGCTGGATCTCGGCGTCAGTTCCATGCAGCTTGATCGTGCCGATCGCGGGTTTTCATTCATGAAAGACGGCCCGCTTGATATGCGTATGAGCCAATCTGGGCCAAGTGCGGCTGATATCGTCAACACCGCTTCGGAGGCCGAGCTGGCCGATATTATTTTCCAATACGGCGAAGAGCGCGCCTCGCGCCGGATTGCCAAGGCTATCATTGCGGCGCGCTTAACCTCGCCTATTATTACCACAGCCCGACTTGTTGATATTATTGCCGATTGCCTGCCTAAATCCAAACCCGGCGGCAGCCATCCCGCAACCCGTACTTTTCAAGCGATCCGCATTGCGGTGAATGATGAATTTGGCGAATTGCTGGCAGGGCTTGAAGCGGCAGAGCGCGCCTTGAAGCCCGGTGGCCAGTTGGCCGTGGTTACGTTTCATTCGCTCGAAGACCGTGTGGTGAAAAAATTCATGCAGGCCCGCGCCGGTGCTGGCGGCAATGCCAACCGTTATGCGCCTGTGGTTGAGGCAGACCAGCCCACATTTACCCTGAAAAAACGCCGCGCTACCGGGCCGGATGATCAGGAACTTGCTGAAAACCCGCGTTCACGCTCGGCAAAATTGCGCGTGGCGATCCGCACCGATGCACCTGTGGGTGATATTGTGCGCAAAGGGCTGGGTTTGCCGAAAATTTCCTTTGGGGGTGTGCTAAGTGCGTAGTTTTTTATATGTGGTGTCGGCAATGATTGTGATCGGATTGGCCTTTTGGGCGTATCGCGAAAATTATCAAACACAGGATGCAATCAGCGAAGTGTCGCGCCTGAAACGCGAAATTAAACGCCAAAAGCAAACCTTGGCCATTCTCAAGGCGGAATGGGCCTATCTTAATCGTCCCGAACGGCTGCGCGATCTGGCAATGTTGAATTTTGAACGCCTCCGTTTGCTGGATTTCACCCCGAAACAATTTGGTAAAATTGATCAGATCAGCTTTCCTTCTGTGGCAACGGCCCTGCCGATTACCAATTCGGTTGAGGTATCTGCCCCGCAGGAGGCCAGCCAATGATCCGCACGCCGCTTCGCCCATTGGCCACCATTCTGCGCGCCCGTCGCAAAGGCGAAAATCCTGACGAAATCGAAAAAGTTAACATCCGCGCCCGCCATGAAATCATCCGCGACAAAGCCCGTCGCCGCGCCGAAGGGCGTTTACTGATCCTTGGCTTGTGCTTTTTTGTGGCGTTCGGTGGAATTGGCCTGCGCATGGGGCAACTTTCCGCAAGTGAGCCGGTCGAGCCGCGCCGTTATTCAGCGGTAAACCAGATATCATCTTACCGCGCTGATATTGTCGATCGTCAGGGCCGCATTCTAGCCACCAATTTGCAAACACGTGCTCTTTATGCGCAACCACCGTTAATGATTGATCGTGAACGCGCCGCCCAAGAATTGGTGCGGATTTTCCCCGATCTGGATTTGGCCAAACTGACCAAACAATTCACCGGATCACGCAAGTTTATCTGGATCAAAAAGAAAATCAGCCCCGAGCAAATGCAATTGGTGCATGAAATTGGCGATCCAGGTCTGTTATTTGCTCCCCGTGAAATGCGCATTTATCCCAATGGTGCAATGGCGGCGCATATTCTGGGTGGGGCCAGATTTGGCGAAGAAAGCGTAAGTGCCGCCGAAGTGATTGGCGTTGCTGGCATTGAAAAAATGCTGGATGAACAAATGCGCAATCCGGATCAAATCAAACCGATCCAGCTTTCGCTTGATCTATCGGTTCAGGCCGCCGCACGCGATAGCCTATGGGGCGGTATGAAGCTGATGAATGCCAAAGGCGCGTCATCGGTTTTGATGGATGTGCATACCGGCGAAGTGATTTCCATGGTTAGCCTGCCTGATTTTGATCCCAATGCACGCCCGCGCGCGTTAACAAAAGGCGATCAATCCGACAGCCCGATGTTTAATCGCGCGGTGCAGGGGCTTTATGAACTTGGCTCGGTGTTTAAAATATTCACAGCCGCACAAGGGATGGAACTGGGTTTGGTTAATCCAAACACTATGATCAATACGCTCGGCCCTATTCGTTCCGGTGGTTTCAAGATCAATGATTTCCACCCCTACGGAAAAGAGCTGTCCGTTACCGATGTGATTGTAAAATCCTCCAATCTTGGCTCGGCACGGATTGCCATTCAAATCGGCGCCAAACGCCAAAAAGACTTTATGCGCCGCTTGGGCCTTCTGGATTCAACCGTGGTTGAATTGGTCGAAGGCCACGGCGCCAAGCCCTTGTGGCCCTCGAACTGGTCTGAATTGTCAACCATGACAATTTCCTACGGTCACGGCATTTCAACCAGCCCACTGCAACTGGCAGCGGCCTATTCTTCGATTGTAAATGGTGGCACCATCGTCAAACCCACGTTGTTACGCCGCGATGCTTCCCAAACGGGGCGGCGGATCATTTCAGCGCAAACCTCGAAAAATGCGGTTGAGATGTTACGCCAGGTGGTGCTGCGTGGCACGGCAAAACGCTATGGCAATGTTGCAGGTTATAATGTGGGTGGGAAAACCGGTACGGCTGATAAACCAAAACCATCGGGTGGGTATTACGACAACAAGGTGATTGCAACATTTGCCAGCGTGTTTCCCTCCAATGATCCCAAATATGTTTTGATCGTCACGCTGGATGAGCCCGTTGATCTGACAGGCCCCAAACCACGGCGCACCGCAGGGTGGACAGCAGTGCCCGTGGCGGCCGAAATGATAGAACGCCTCGCCCCCTTGCTTGGGTTGCGTCCAGAGGTTAAATCCCGTGATGTAACCACACCGATTTTGGTGCGCAACTAGGATTTTATCATGTCAGATTTTGCAGGCGGGCGCAGTTTATCGGGGTTGGGTTTGCGGGCCAAGAACGGTGTTGACGTGCCGGTGACGGGATTATCCGTCGATAGCCGTTTGGTAAAAGAGGGGCATTTATTTGCCGCGCTACCCGGCTCAAACGTGCATGGCGGTGAATTTATCAAATATGCGCTGCGTATGGGGGCAGGTTCAATCCTGACCGATAAAACCGGCGCGCAAATCGCCAAATCTGAAATCGCTGCGGCAAATATTCCGGTGGTTATCACCGAAGATCCGCGTCAGGCGTTGGCTTTTACCGCCGCTCTCTGGTTTGGGGCGCAGCCGGAAATGATGGTGGCTGTAACGGGCACCAACGGTAAAACCTCGGTTTCAACATTCGTGCGCCAAATCTGGATTGCTATGGGCATTCAGGCCGCCAATCTGGGCACCACGGGTGTTGAGGGCGCGTTTGAATATCCGTTGAAACACACCACCCCCGAGCCGATCACCCTTCACCGTGTTTTAGCGCAAATGGCAGGGGCGGGGATCACCCATTGCGCGATGGAGGCGTCCTCCCACGGGCTGGAACAACACCGC
>CAMZKY010000053.1 GCA_947311455.1 uncultured Marinosulfonomonas sp.
AATACATCCCTCCACCCGTTTACGGGGGGAGGTTAGGAGGGGGGGATTGAAAGGGAATATCATCTGATCGGCTGGTGCACAGTCACCAGCTTTGTACCGTCGGGAAAGGTGGCTTCGACCTGCACTTCGTCGATCATTTCGGGAATGCCTTCCATGCATTGTTCGCGCGTAATTACATGCGCGCCGGCTTGCATCATATCGGCCACCGAGCGCCCGTCACGCGCGCCTTCGACCACCGCGTCGGTGATTAGAGCAATTGCTTCGGGGTAATTCAACTTAACCCCGCGCGCCAACCGTTTGCGCGCCACCTCGGCGGCCATGGCGATCAGCAGTTTGTCTTTTTCGCGTGGTGTTAATTGCATATCATAGTGTCCATGTTTTAGGCAGCGGGGATTCGTTCATTTGGGTTAATATTGGCACAAGAGAGCGCCTGAGTTCAAAGCTATCTTGCGCCAATATACGGCCAAATAGAACCCCTTCCCGGATCAAACTAACACCGCCCATATCTGGGAGTAGTGCGCGGATCCAATCAAGGTGCTTTTCTGCATCCGGGCAAACCAAAAGAAACCCCGCCATCGCGACGACATTATTAGCGATGGCTTTTCGTTTCAAGGTTTCTTGAATATTGCCTGAAAGGCGTAACATATCAGCAAAGATCAAGCGGCCTTCTCGGCGGATTTTCCACTGATCGTTGATAGATGCTTCGGTCAATGTTTCGCCCATCGCCGCGCGCCCGAAAATCAGCGGTTCAACCATTAACAGGCGGGCATTTACGGCCATATTTATGTTAAATGTACGGCGCAGGCGCGATCCGTTAAACAAAATGGTTTCCTGTGGAAACCAATTCAGTTTTGTTTTTTCCTCAAGTGTCAAATTTACGGATATCTTTGCAACCTGATCCCCGACCGATTGATAGACCCGTTCCGCGGTTTGGCTCGTAAGCGTTAATTCCGAGCCTTTTTGGACATGCGCCGCCAAATCCAAACAATCGCCCCCCGTCACACCTCCGGATGTATTTAAGAAAACGGCGGTGAGCCTGTCTGACCCGCTTTGTGGAAACAAGGCGCGCAAACAGCCTGATTGGCGAAAATCATCCAATGACGACAAATCGCGTTTGCGCTGCGTTGAAATGTACAATTCACCAAGCGCACGCTGGTGCTTTATTTGGGTTTGTTTTGTCAAATCCGTGCCTGTGCCATTCATGATTTACCTGCATAACACGGATACTGACAGCGTTCACCCGTAGAATTTAGGCATTCACCATTCGGGCATATTTATCCTCATATCGAACGATATCATCTTCGCCAAAATAAGAGCCCGTTTGAATTTCGATCAACACTAATTCGGCATTCCCGGGGTTTTCCAACCGATGTTTTGCACCCAACGGCACATAGATGGATTGATTTTCAGACAAAAGCTGAACTTTGCCATCAAGGGTTACCTTGGCTGTGCCTTCCACGATCACCCAGTGTTCTGCACGGTGGGCGTGGCTTTGCAGCGATAGGATACCACCCGATTTGACGTGAATCTGCTTAACCTGGAAACGATCAGAAAGGGTAAGTGTTTCAAACCAGCCCCAAGGCCGATGATCAACAGGAAGCTGTGTGGATTGCGGGATATTTTGGGCTTGCAGGGTTTTTACCGCTGTTTTCACATTTTGTGAATCTGAAATATCGGCCACCATAACCGCATCGCGCATCGCAATCGCGACCACATTTTTAAGCCCGATTCCAACCAATTCAACTTGATCGCTTTCAGATCGCAACAACGTGTTTTCGCATTCCAATGCCGTTGTAGATCCAGAAAGCCCGTTGCCGTTTTTGTCTTTTGGGGTTTCTTGCCAGACAGATTCCCAGCTTCCCAAATCAGACCATGCACCATCAAAGCGAACGACACTTACATTTTGCGCCTTTTCCATAATTGCATAATCTATCGAAATGGCGTTAACACGCTCCCAAATATCAGGGTCTATGCGGGTAAAATCAAGATCGGGTGTTGCGGCGTCAATTGCGGATTGCACGGTTTCAAGAACATCCGGCGCAAACGTTTTATATGCGGAAACCAAAACATCCGCGCGGCACAAGAACACACCGGAATTCCACCAACACTGCTTATTGTCGTACAATGCTTGTACCGTATTTGCGTTGGGTTTTTCAACAAAATGGACCAGCTTTTGAACGTTTGGGTGGGTTTCCTCCCCTGCCAATAGCCAGCCATATCCTGTTTCGGGCCGCGTAGGCTGGATCCCGAATGTTACGATTTGCCCGTCTTGGGCGGCAGGTACCCCATTTAGCACAGCTTTGCGGAACATCTTTGGATCGGCGATAGCGTGATCGCATGGTGTTAACAAAATCAAACCTCTGGGGTTTTTTCGCAGAACTTGCAACGCGCCCAACAAGGCCGCTGGCGCAGTGTCTTTGCCTGTTGGTTCAATGGTGACGCCCGAAGGCAGAATGCCAAGATCATCAAGCTGTTCATTAACAATGAAACGGAAATCATCGGCCGTAACAACGAGCGGCGGTTGAAAGCCAGCGCCGAAAAATCGGCGCGCACAGGATTGGAACAGGCTTTCGGATCCAATCATAGAAGTAAATTGTTTTGGATAGCTTTTACGAGAAAGCGGCCAAAGGCGCGTTCCAGATCCACCACATAGAAGAATTGGGGTTATCATTTTTTTGACCTATCGCTTTTCGTTCAAGTAAGAAACGCATGACCTCGCCATGATTTCCAAGGCTTTGAAATAACCTACTCACTCTTGATCTCGCAAAAAGCTTAACAAAGTCTAAATTCAATCAACAACCTAACGATGCACACTCATAAACACAGACAACCCGCAGCCAAATTTCCTTAACTGCGGGTTGATTGTTTTTGCAGGTTTGTATCGATTAAACGGAATACTGGCCGCCGGCAGACGTTGTTCCCGCAATATCCCCGGGGAAATGTGCAACACCACCACTTTTACAGGTTGCGTTCATCGTGATGTCATAGCGTTTGCCTGTTGCGGCACCGCTCCAGCTTGAGCCGCTTTGAACATAGCTGGCCCCTGTGTCGAATTCAGCAAAGGCAACACTGAAATTTGGCCCACCTGAAACCGTAATTGTCTGTGATGACATTTTGAATACAGCATTGCTTTTGGCAAAAATATGCTTTTGCGCTGATCCGGAAACTGAATAATCAGCAACAACTGTTAGCAAACTATTGTCTTGCAGCGCAATTTGTGCCGACGACGTGGCATCTTTGAAAATGATATTCCCGATGTATAAATCTGCCTTCTCCGAAAGATCAATCAGCGTTGTAGACCCGCTATTTTCAAGCTGTACGTCGCGCAGCTCGGCTTTCACATGGCCTTTCCACGTCGTCGTTGCCCCAACAGCCGCCGTTATAACAGTGTTTTGCGGCGACACCGCGTTTCCCTGAATTTTCAAACGCTCCCCTCCCGCAAGTGGCCGCTCAAACGCAAGGTTTCCGGAATAGGTGCCATCAGCCAACTGAATTGTAAGGGTGTGCCCGTTGCCATCTATGGCCGAGCATACATCGATCGCATGTTGAATAGTTGCAAACGCTGTGCCCGAAGTTAACCCATCATTCGTATCATTTCCGGCACCCGCATCAACAAAATAGGTTCGATCACTTTGCAGCAAATCGCGCACGCCACCAGATGGAAAGGAAACAATCCCGGATGCCCGATCAACAATCATTGCTTCAAACCACGTTCCACCATCGGCACTTACTTTAAAATGTAGATCGTCATCTCCTGACAGGCCAATTTCCGCACGGCCAGACCAGTTATTCTGAAACAAACACGTTGCAGAATCGCCCGCATTGGCTTTGTTGATTTTTAACTGATGGCCATTTCCAGCATTGTTGAAAAGCGACGCATCGGATGAAAGCGCAAAACGATTTGTTGCGTCCCAGCTGGTTCCAATGCCGACACCATCTAAATTTTTCAGTGTTGGCTTAACCCAATTTGTGCCATCAAACATGCGCGTGCTGTTATCTGCAACATTACGGGCGACCCATCCGATATTCGGCGTTATAAAAAGCCAACCGGTATCTTCGAACACCGCAATCGAATTGTCATGCCCCGCCCAAACGCCGGTTGCACTGCTCCCGACAATAAACCGATCGCCAACAACGGGCGCTGCAGGTGGGGTGGGATTGGGGCTTTCTGGAACAGAAAGCTGCACAATCCAATCTAACAGCCGAATTGCCTCATTATGCGTCACGTGTTTTTGCGCTTGAGAGGGTTGGATGTATGGTAAAGAAAGTAGAGTTGATTGGTCAGGCATGCTGGAAATCCTTGGAAAAAAACTATGCCCCCAAAGAAACCCAAAAATGAAAACAAACTATAACAGCAGCGCTCGCTGCTGGTAATACTATGTCAACCCCGCCCAAAAGCAGGTCTGTTAGGCAATCAACACAATTGCGCCTGAAATGGCGGCAATGTCATTAAAGCCAATCAGGGTGATTTCATTTCCGTTGCCAAAATCCAGCTCCAGATTGTTACCGGCAACCGTAGCATATGTAGAAACGATATCAGCCGCACTGCCGAGGCCACCTGCAAGTGCCGATGAGATCGATAAATGATCTTGCCCCAAGGTAAAATCACTCACAATGTCGGCGCCTATTTCTCCGTTGAAAACAAAGCTATCCGCGCCAGCGCCGCCCAGAAGAAGATCATTCCCCTGATCACCCTGCAGAACATCATCACCAATGCCGCCGCTTAACAAATCATCGCCCGCCCCGCCAAAAAGCTGATCAATGCCAACCGCACCAAATAATCGATCATTGCCATCACCGCCATTTAATAAGCTATCGCCAATACCGTCAAAAAGTGTGTCCGCACCCGCACCCGCAAGCATCGTGTTATTGCCAGAATAATCAAGCAATCTATCATCCCCAGAAGCGCCAACCAAACGATCATTGCCGGTTTGGCCGAGCAGCCAATCATCGCCGGAGCCACCATTTAAAACATCGGCACCGGCGCCGCCATCAAGGGTGTCGCCCCCAAGGCCACCCAGTAAAATATCATCGCCATCGCGCCCCATGATAGAATCATACCCCGCGCCGCCATTGATGAAATTATCGCCAGCATCGCCGCGAATGTCGTCAGAACCAGATCCACCCACAAGGTTTTCGATACCCGAATAAGTATCGCCCAAAGCTTCGGAACCTGTGTTTGCGCCGCTGACCTGCAAATCAATAAACTGGGCTGTGGTCGAGGTTGCGTAACTGGCCGTATCTGTGCCCGCGCCACCATTCAACACGTCCGCACCACCCCCGCCGACCAGAATGTCGTTGCCAGCCGCACCTGATAGAATGTCCGATCCGCCTTCGCCCCTTAAAGTATTTGCGGCCAAGTTTCCGGTAATTTCATCATTTCCGGATCCGCCAATTGCGTTTTCGATTAAGGATGCACTGCTTCCATTGTAAGTTAAGGCATTGAAAATATTACCTCGGGAATATTCGCCTACACCAAGGTTTACCAATTGCGAGTCGCTGAATTTAGAAAACCCTCCCGGATTTAAATCGATCACAAGATCAGTGGTGTAGTCGCTAAGATCATATGTATCTATGCCATCACCATCCCATATTGTTGCAAATATCCGATTGGCACCTGGATTAATGGCCACCACGCCATTTACAAGCGTGTCTCCTGAATTTGGTGACCATTTATAAACCGTATTGCCGCTGTTGGTCGTGTAATTTGCACCGTACATATGTTGAAGCGCTGCAATATCTGAAATCATGTAGGTTTGTGGGAATCCGTAGGCTTCATTGGTAAACGCACCAACTGTCGGCCCCCCAACATACGACCGATAGGTCATTATTGAATATTCCAATGAATCATTTTGGGCGGGAAGAGTGCCGAATACTGTATTTTGGTGGCCATGTTCCAATCCAAGCGCGTGACCGGTTTCATGTAAGGCCGTCATCCACTCATAATCTCCGGCTGACGGGTTGCTAAAATCGGTCACCCGACCAAACCAAACATCGCCGCCGACAATATTTGATGTGGGAGAATAAGCCCACGCCGTTGAAGGCTCGTTTGAAACCCCGAATCTGAGTGTAGCAAAAGATCCCGAAGTTTGCGAAACGGTGAGATTTGTAAACCCTTCTAAAGAAAATCCGTCGTTGGCTGCATTGCCATCATTTGTATCAAGCGCAAACCGTATTGCATTTTCCATATTTGATGAAACCGCACCAAAGGAGTATGCTTCGTAAATCGATGGTTGGTAGGCCGTTCCAGTCGTTGGAAACTTATAGGTAATTGCTGTGTTAAACCAAGCGTGATTATACAGCACCCCATCTACCAACGGGTTTCCGGTAGATACAATTGTTTTTGTTGATCCGGTCATCTTAACATTCCTCACGCACATACTTTTAAATCAATATACCATTGATTGCGCGATGTTACAAAGGGGAACGACATTAGTAATGCTATTTATTCCAGTGACACATTGTGATTTTTTACTGGTTTGCGATCAGCAGAATGAATAATCTAGAACCTTCTTTCCAATTCTTAAAGAAATTACACCCAACTTTTCTTAAATGGCGAAGCTTGAGTCTTTTCCAACGCGGATTCAATTCGCCAGTGCAACTTAACCGACGGTATAAGACGTGAGGCAGCGATGCCCATGTGTCGATCACCGTCGAAGTAAAGGAGCACAAATGCGAGCCTACCACCGCCTCACTGAGGAAGCG
>CAMZKY010000054.1 GCA_947311455.1 uncultured Marinosulfonomonas sp.
ACGCATGGACGCATCATTCAACGCGCCGCGCCCGCTTGAGGCAATTACGCCAGACAAACGGATAACCGCCACAGTGGGATCGGATTTTAAGAACGGAATATATTTTTTCATATTACGCATGTAAGGGGCGACACTCCGAACAACAAGATGGCACGCCAATTCAGGCGACAGTGTTGCATCCCGACTACCGTTTTTGAAACACCAAGACCGGCGCGCTTATCCCGTAAAAGCTGATGCCAGATACGGTGATTTAAAAACGTCACCAACACGGCCTCACGCTCCACATCATCGGCATAGGCGGCGCGCAAACTGTTGCCGATCATGCCGAGCAAGTCCAAACACGCCAAAGCGCATATCATCCGCAACAAACAGGTTGTATTCGAGGGCGCGTTCAAATTCGATACGCTTTTTCCATTTGATCCGAAACTTGGTTATAAAACCTGCAAAACAAGCGCTTTTTAAACACCCGAACCGAGGGGGTTTGCCCTTTGGCTGGACCGAAATTTTGCCACGATTTTGAATCCACGATTCCGGAATAGTAGATTCGTTATAGATGTATAATCTAAGGTCAATTCAAAGCTCGAAAAAGAAGAAATTAGTTGGCCAGCGCGTTGATTTTCTGTGCCTCTTCTAACAAACGCACCATGGCACAGGTATCCAGTTTGCAATACTTCAACAGATCATCGCACAATGTATCACGCCACGTGCCGTCCTCCATCGCAATAAACGTTTGCCAGCCCATCATCGCATCGGTGCCATTCCCGACGGCAAGATCATCATAGCTTAAATCGGGGGCCATAACCGGCAGCACTTTTTTGATCGAGGTCGAACCATTAAAGGCAATATCAACATAGCCCTTGGCAAACACGTCCATCAAATCAACCATCCGCGCATTCACCCCCAGCAGAAAATCCGCAAATTCGGGATACATCAATGCCATCTCTTTGTTGCGTGACATTTCAAAGGATTTGTTCCATGAAATTACCGAGCCCTGCGGCCCGATATGCCGCATCATGTGGGCAATCAGATTTTGAGGCAATTCCAAACACTCTGCCAGATATTCAAAATGATCTGTCCGCCCGTCACTATGAACCACATGCAGCGAATACTGAAACGGAATTTGCTGATAGGGCGTGGTGCGATCCAGTTTCGGGATGGCATAAGATATCGTTTCGTAATCCAGAAAATAAAGCGGGTATGCGCAGGTATTTAGAAACTCGGCCAGAAACCTGTGATCCACTACGGGTTCCCGATTGTGGGCGGCTTCCAGCACCCGCCCTTGCGAATCCGTAACCTCATCCAGCCCGATATCCGCCAAATCATACCGCCCATCATCGACAAACCCGGCCAGCCTTTTGCCGTTCATCCGTGGCAAGGTATAAACCGACGGGTCGGGAATATCAGGGTTGAAATAATCAAACGTCGCGCAATGATTTGAACGCGACAGATATCGGCAATCACATCCCGCTTCGTCAATCCGGTCTTGCGCCAATAACGCCAGCGCGGATTCAATCAGGGTTTCAATTTCGGGAACAACGGCAAATACATCGTCCGTCATATCGGTGATTTTGATCAGCTGCTTTGGATCAATGTCGCCATCCCGCACAAATTCCTTTTTCAAATGCACCCCGAAAATACGATTTACCTTTTCACCACTGCGCCGCGCCGCCACCACCTGAAAGGCAAAGTCATTGATGTGGTCACGGATGCTTTGGGTGGTGGATTTAACCTCGTAAATGTCAATCGATTCATCGCCGTGACGGCGCACCGCATCCGCCCGCGCATAAACGCCGTGACTGTCTTCAAACACCTGCTGAAAATCGCAACCGTCCAAAACGCGCTTAGCCATGGTCTCTACCTCATCGCCCTGTTTCGCCAGAAACTGCCCATAAGCATCGGGCGCAGAACTCGGGTAAAGCGCGGGTTTGTGGCGCGACAGCCAAAAGGATTTATCACAAGCCAGATAGTGCAGAAAATCGGATTTTGTTAAACGCATGAAACGGTACTAATGCAAAGCGAACAGCGCGGCAACTTTAGCCAATTTCCACCAAAATCCACGCTTACAATTTGCCATACGTTTGCCATACACTTGCCATACGTTTGCCATACATCAGCTTTCGCCGAAAATTACCGGAAACCAATCCGTTCGCAAACGCTGGCCGGCAACCATCCCGTGCCCGGGAAATGGCGGCGAAGTGCGCCCCGGTCGCTCCACATATCGTGCGTCATCCCCGACCCATCTTAGGCTTAGTGCGCGACGGGTGCGCCCGCTCATATTGCCTCGTGCGCCGTGGACAGTGAGATAATCAAACAGCACCGCATCACCCGGCTGCATCGCCCATTCCAGTACCTGCATATCGTCGGGGGATTTATCGGGATCAGGCACGGGAATCCAATCGTGATCACCCTCATAGAAATCGCTGTCATCGGCCCAGGACACAGGGCGCACCATGCGATCCCATTTATGCGATCCGGCGATGAATCTTAGGCTGGCTTCCTCAACCGGATCAAGCGGCATCCACATGCTAACCGTTTGTTTCCCCGCAACAAAATAGTATGGTCCGTCTTGGTGCCACGGGGTGGGGGTGGGCGTGCCGCTTTCCTTGACCAGCACGTGATCATGATAAAACTGTGCGGTTTTCGATTGCATTGCTGTAGCGGCCAATTCGGCAGCGGGGCTGTTGCGAATGATGCGCTCGAATTCGGGGATGCGTGTCCAATTGCAATAATCGTCGAAAAACCGTCCGACCGACACGTCATTTTCGCTGGCATATTCGCCGGGATTGGCCAAATTTTCCGCGATTCCGGCCTGCATATCCTTGGTCCAGCCGGTGAAAACGCCGCTAATTTTCACAACGCCGTCGCGCTGGAAATCCTTGATCTGTTGCTCGGTCATCATTGTTTGAATACCCCCAAAATATACTTGGCGACCATCAAATCCAGATGCGCGCCCCCGCCATTTTTGAACAGCGTTATCTCATTGATATCATTGCGTTTAAATGCACCATTATCCATGTCATAGAAATCGGCAATGATGTCGGATTCGGCTATGGCCCCACTTGCAATCGGGGCGGCAATTTCGCCGATATGGCCAAGGGTGGTGGCGCGGTTATCCACAAAAATACGCGCCTTTTTCATCGCATCATCATCAGCTTCTCGCATGTCGCGGCGGTAAGCACCGATCAGATCAATATGCTGGCCCGCACGCAGCCAAGCGCCTTTGATAATCGGCTCGGTCACCATCGTGGCCGAGGTGACGATATCCGCCGATTTCACCGCCGCTTCCAGATCATCCGCGACTGTTGTATCAGGATATTTCGCCGCCAGTTTTTCCGCGTTTGCACGGGTTCTGCTCCAGACAGTAAAAGACGCCGCAGGAAATCCCGCGCCATAAGCCTCGCGCAGGGCATGGGCCACGGTGCCTGACCCGACAATCAGGATATTACGACTGTCGGGACGGGCCAGTTTTGTTGCTGCCAGCAGGCTATCACCGGCGGTTTTCCACTTGGTCACCAGATGAAAATCCACCATGGCTTCCAGCTCACCGGTGGTGTCCGAAAACACGCTGACAGCACCGTTCACAACGGGTTTGTCCCGGGTCGGGTTATCGGTGAAAATCGTGGCAGTTTTCACCAATGATCCCAGCCCGTCAATCCACGCCGCACGTGATAAAAGCGTATCCTTACCTCGGTATAAAAAAATGTCATCTATTTCGGCGCGTGGCAGGGTATGACCCGTTTCAATTGCGCTGCAGAGCCAATGCCATTCCAGCTTTGCTTCGCCTTCGGTAAATCCTATGATATCAATCATCTAACCCTGCCTCACCCCGTGTTAATACGCCATAAGAAACCAGGCATTTCGCCCACCCCGAGGGCCCATCAAACAGGTGCGTTTTCCATCCCCGCGCCTGTGCCGCCGTAATATTTTCGGGGCGATCATCAGTGAATAACAAGGCCTTCGTTTCAATGCCACAATCCTGCTCCAGAGCTTGATAGATACCTGCGTTCGGCTTGATTATTTTCAAATCGCCCGAAACATACCGGCGATCAAACTCATGTAAAAAGGGATAGTGTTTTTCAGCGGTTTTCAACGTGCCAATTCCGAAATTTGTCAGGGCAAACACAGGCATATTTTTTGATTTCAAAGCTTGCAATAATTTCACAGAACCTGTGATTGGCGGCGATGCCATTTCTATCCAGCGATCGTGCCACATCCTGATTTCGGTTTGCCAATCGGGATGGGCTTTGGCAAAATCATAAACAGTTTTCTGGAAATCTGCCCCCAAGTCAATCCGTTCATTCATCGCGAACATATCGACCGCGGCGAAAAATAATTTGCGGCGCTCAATCCCGATTTCAAAATCATAAAACCGCTCGGGATGCCATTCAATCAAAACCTTTCCCAAATCAAAAACCACCGCTTTTATCATTGCGCGCCTTCTTTCATCGCGCGGCGCAGCTCGGTTTCCAGAGCAGATAAAAACCGCGAACGATCCGCCTTTGAAAATGGCCGCCCACCGCCCTGACGGAACGGATCAGCAGACCGTAAATCCTGCATCAGATCCCGCGTTGCCAGGATATTACCAATGTTAGCTGGTGTAATAATTTCGCCGTTATGCTTGATCACCCTTGCGCCATTTTCGATACATTTGGCCGCCAATGGAATGTCGCCCGTAACCACCACATCACCGCGCCCGACACGATCAGCGATCCACATATCAGCGACATCAGGCCCATCATCGACAAACACCATTTCAACCAACGGATTATGCGAGGGGCGAAGGCCCCCATTTGAAACCACAAACATCTGTGTTTTGTTTCTAGTCGCCACGCGCTCGGCCTCCTCTTTCACGGGGCAGGCGTCTGCGTCGATGTAAATTGCACTCATATTTGGCCCTTGTCGATCTAAAGTATTCAAAACCTATAGATCGTACAATCGGAGCTTTTCAATGGAAAACGTAATTCAACCAAGTGAACGGTTCACATATATCTCAATACGGATCAATATCGGAATATAACGATACAAACCTTCAAAACATGCTTCTCGCAGTGTCCGTAATCGCAATCGCCGCACCAGCAATGGCAGGTGGATTCACATTTGAGCTTCCGCGCCTTACATTCCCGAAACCTAAACCTGTTGTCAGTTCCCAAAGCTGTATTTCCCCTACAATCCTGACAACAGTAGCCTGCTCAAATCAATAACGTCTCTTCCCTAAATTGATGATGCAGAAGAAAGGGTGGGTGAATTCGCCCACCCTTTTATTATCTTTTAGTTCCAAAACTAAACGGTTCAGGTTATAAACAGGCACCGACCAAGGAGTTAAAAGTGACAAACACCAGCTCGATCATAAAAAAAGGTCGTAAATTCGATCAAGTTCTTGATGGGGCGCGTGAAGTGTTCATGAAAGAAGGGTTTGAAGGGGCAAGCGTTGACGATATTGCCAAAACCGCTGGCGTTTCCAAAGCCACCCTTTACAGCTATTTTCCTGATAAACGGTTACTGTTTGCCGAAGTTGCCAAATGCGAATGTATGCGACAAGCCGACAGCGCAATGGAAATACTGAATGAAAACCTGTCACCACGCATTGTTTTAAAAGAAGCAGGGCAGCGCCTCATCGATTTTTTCTTGACCGGTTTTGGCTTAAGTATGTACCGGATATGTGTGGCGGAATCGTCTCGCTTTCCTGA
The DNA here is from genome assembly GCA_947311455.1 of uncultured Marinosulfonomonas sp. Classification (GTDB taxonomy): domain Bacteria; phylum Pseudomonadota; class Alphaproteobacteria; order Rhodobacterales; family Rhodobacteraceae; genus Profundibacter. The sequence continues at coordinate 5,688 of CAMZKY010000054.1, forward strand.
ATTGGGTGAGCGATTCTATAACTCTGGCCCGAGTCTGGTTCAGGAACGCATTTCCGATTACCTTGTCTTGGCCGTCAAAGAAGGCCTGCTGGAAATTTCCGACATTCCTTTGGCCGCCGACCAATTTACAGAGCTGTGTAAGGCGACAATATTTTCAAAACTGATTTGCGGCGTTCAAACCGAATTTTCCAAAGCGGAAACCGATATCGTTTTGGACGGGGCAGTTGAAATGTTTATGGCGCGTTACGGGATTTAGCGCGCGCCTATCTTTTTGTTAAACGATCCGCGTGCCAATCCACGTGATCCGCACCGAATGTCGAGACAAAGAAATAGCTGTGATCATAACCCGCCTGCATCCTGAATGTGCAAGGGATATGCGCCGCCGTCAGGGCATGTGCAAGGCGTTCGGGTTGCAACAATTTCAAAAATTTATCATCAGCGCCCTGATCAATCAAAATATCACGCGGCCAACCTTTGCTTTGCACCAATGCTGTCGCGTCATAGGCTTCCCATTCTGCTTGGGTGTCGCCCAGATAGGCCGATAATTGCGCTTGCCCCCATTCCGAATTGGAAGGATTAGAGATCGGAGCAAAGGCCGAAACGGATTGATAGGTTTCAGGATTGTTCAGCGCCAGAACCAACGCCCCATGCCCGCCCATCGAATGGCCGGTGACGCCGCGTTTGTCTGTTACGGCAAAATGTTCGCCAATCAGTGCGGGCAACTCATTCAAAATGTAATCATACATCTGAAAATGTGATTTCCATGGCGATTGCGTTGCGTTCACATAAAACCCCGCGCCCTGCCCCATCGCATACTCATAATCATCGGCAATACCCTCACCACGAGGGCTGGTATCAGGGAAAACAATAGCGACCCCGCGTTTGGCCGCCTGCGCCTGAAGCCCGGCTTTCACCATCGCATTTTCATGGGTGCAGGTCAGCCCCGATAGATACCAAAGCACGGGGACAGGCCCGTCTTTGGCCTGCGGTGGCATATAAAC
>CAMZKY010000055.1 GCA_947311455.1 uncultured Marinosulfonomonas sp.
AACAGAACCAACGAAATTAGCAGCATAACCATGAAAACAGATTCATCTTATTTACGCTGCTAGCTGGTCGAAATACTGGGACCACCTCTGACTAAGCAGCTCGCCTAGTAATTCCTTGGAAATCGTCATTGTTGTCATGCTCCTTCGTTGGTGAAGCATGGACCAAATTAATCATACATAAAAGATCGGACACTCTCCTCCTGGGGCGGCACTAAACCGTGACAGGTCCAATACAAGTTGCATTTTGGCAAACCAGCCAGACCTCATCACCTATATTGACCTTATTAATCGTGCTCCCTGGCAGTCGAATTTCCAATATATGTTGTGGAGAGCCCACTGCACATAACTCCAAATTTATATTGGTCTTCCCGTCTGTGTCCGAGATAATTTTTTTCACAATAGAGTGCAATCCAAACGCGCCTGAAATGCGTCCGGGGTCACATGTGCATAATATCGCTGATTGTTCGTCAAACCGAACTTTTACCTTTGTCCCAACGGATTGAGCGCATTTAATATTTGTAAAACTCGTTCCAATTTTAACAGATTTCGCATCCGAACCGTTGGCTTCGTCCAGTGCCACAATCCCATCCAAAACCGTTCCGCATGGGCGCGATTCATTAAGTTGGCCATCGTGAATGGAAAAACTGCGGTCAGCAATTAAACCGATTTCGGCTTGATCATGACTGACATAAATTGCTGGGCACGCCAGTTTTCGCACTGCAGCCGAAATAAACGACAGAACCTCGGTTTTACGATCCCCATCCAAACCAGACAAAGGCTCATCCAGTAGTAATAATCGAGGTTGCATTGCCAATGCCCGCCCAACGGCCACCCTTTGTGTTTCCCCCCCCGACAATTGATGGGCCTGTTTATACAAAAGCCCTTTCAAATCCAACGCCTCGACCACATCATCCAAAACAGATTGTGGTGCAAGCGCACGCTTATGGCCAAATTGCAGGTTTTGCAAAACATCCAAATGTTTGAACAATCGTCCGTCTTGAAACACGTATCCAATTTTACGTTTATGAACAGGTACGAATGAATTTTTATCCTGCCAGACTTGGGCGCCAAACCTGACATGCCCCAAAGCGCGATTTTCCAGCCCTGCAATAATCCGTAGTAACGTGGTTTTCCCGCACCCGCTAGGCCCCAATAGGGCCGATACCCCTTGCAAAGGGATATCGGCGTGCGCCCCAATCGAAAACCCGTTCAAAATGCATGTAAAATCAAGGTTAAGCTTATCCATGGTGCGCTTGATCCCGGTTAAACCAATAGACAAAAACCAAAACCATAAATGAGAACGCCAGCAATCCACCAGACAAACGATAGGCGGTTGAATAATCCAGCGTTTCAACTGCGTTAAAAATCTCGATTGATATCACTCGCGTTTTAGCGGGAATATTCCCTCCCACCATTAGAACCACGCCAAATTCTCCCAACGTATGGGCAAAACTTAATACCATCGCCGTAATAAACCCGCGCTTTGACAAAGGAACAACCACGGCGCGAAACGCATCCCATCGCCCAGCCCCAAGGCTGGCGGCGGCCTCCATCGCGCCGTTACCTACAGACTTAAACGCGGTGTGCAACGGTTGCACTGCAAACGGTAAGGAATAGATCACAGAAGCTACCAACAATCCGGCAAATGAAAACGCCAATGTCTGGCCAGTCAACCGAATCCAGAATGATCCAAAAACCGAATGAGGGCTCATGATCACGAGCAAATAAAACCCAAGTACCGTGGGCGGCAACACCAGCGGCAACGCGACAATTGCCTCGACAATCGGGCCAAATCTGCTTTTGGTGCGCGCTAACCACCAAGCAAGCGGGGTTGCCATGAACAACAGGATAACCATCGTCAGACTTGCCAGTTGCAGCGACAACCATATGGCAGGCCAAACATTCATTCTGCGCGTCTGTAACCGGACATTTGGATCGTATCTTGCGCGGTTTTCGTAAACAGATACTCAAAAAAAGCAACCGCCACGGGATTGTCTTTCGCACGTTCAAGAACTGCGGCTTCCTGTTCTATGGGAGTGTATAAATTATTGGGAATTTCTATCCATTTTCCATCGGTTACATTTAAAAGCTGAGATAACGCCAGAAATCCGATTTCTGTATTCCCGGTTTTTACAAACACCGCAGTTTGCGCGACACTCCCGCCTAAAACGGCTTTGCTTTCAATCAAATCGCTTAACGCCAACGCATCCAATACCTCTTTTGCCGCTCGTCCATAAGGGGCCAACTTCGGATTGGCCATCGCAAATTTGCGGTACTTCCCTTTCATTGTTGCAACGATATCGCCCTCAATCAAAAGATTTTTATCTCGGGCGATCAAAACCAAACGTCCAAGCGCATAGACCTTACGTTTATCGTTCAGAATTAGCCCTAATTGTTCCAATGCCTCTATCCGTTCCCGATCCGCAGATAAAAACGCATCATACGGCGCGCCCTGACTAATTTGTGCAAACAGCATCCCCGTTGACCCGCTCACTAAATAGACATCGTGTCCGGTTTCTTTTTCAAAAGCAGCACCAATTTCTGAGGCCGCAATCATGAAATTCGAAGCAACCGCAACGGTCACCTCACCTGCATACACAGAGAAAGGAAGCGTAATGGCGATGGCAAACCGCAGTAATTTTAAACACTGTTCTAACATTTCAATTTCAAAGCCGATAAAACCCAATTTTAGTTTGATTGCAAGCGTGAGGTGGCAGAAAACCTGCGTCCTATTGACGAAGGACAATATTATTTTGATGTTTGAATTTGAAAGCTGAACCGCCCCGAGTTTACCGGAGACATTTCCGTTCAAAACTTGAGCTACTTTATCAAAGTTGTTCATGTTTGCATAGAACGCCTCCTCTTCGTCTTGTGGCGTAACATACAAAGGCTTTGCCCGCACAGATGAAGACGGGTTCATCGACAAAATCCACGTTACGCTAGCCAATGTGGGTGAAAGCCCGCAATTCGAGACCATGATTGAAGGGAGCAAGGCTCAGCGTATACTGGCCCTTTTTCGGGCATTCTGCGAATACCCTG
>CAMZKY010000056.1 GCA_947311455.1 uncultured Marinosulfonomonas sp.
ATAAACACCAGCCCCGCCGCCGTGCACTGATCCACAAATTCGGGATTTTCCGACAAAAACCCATAGCCCGGATGAATGGCCTGCGCACCGGTTTCCAGCGCCGCCGCAATAATCACATCGCCGCGCAAATAACTGTCGGCGGGGGCCGAGCCACCAATATGCACCGCCTGATCCGCCATCGCCACATGTTTGGCCCCCGCATCCGCATCGGAATACACCGCAACCGTCTGAACCCCCATCCAGCGGGCCGTTTCCATAACGCGGCAGGCAATCTCGCCCCGATTTGCTATTAGTATCTTGTCAAACATGTCTCGTCCCGCTCTTCTCTTTTTTTTCAAATATCTCCGCCGGAGGCTCTCGCCCTTGCGGCAAAACACATCGCCCGATTACATCCGGAACAGCCCGAATTTTGTCTCCTCAATCGGTGCATGCAACGCGGCTTTCAGGCTTAGATACAGCACATCGCGGGTGTCGCGCGGGTCGATTACGCCGTCATCCCACAGGCGCGCGCTGGCGTATAACGGGTGGCTTTGTTCTTCGAACATATCAATCGTGGGCTGCTTGAAGGCGGCTTCTTCCTCGGCTGACCATGTGCCGCCATTCCGTTCAATCGCATCGCGTTTCACCGTGGCCAGAACCCCCGCCGCTTGCGGGCCGCCCATCACCGAAATGCGCGAATTGGGCCATGACCACATGAAACGCGGTTGATAGGCGCGCCCGGCCATGCCGTAATTGCCCGCGCCAAAGCTGCCCCCCACCACCATCGTCACCTTGGGCACATTGGTGGTGGCCACCGCCGTCACCAATTTCGCCCCGTGCCGCGCGATACCTTCGTTTTCATATTTGCGCCCCACCATAAAACCTGTGATATTTTGCAGGAATATCAACGGGATACCCCGCTGGCTGCACAGTTCGACAAAATGCGCGCCTTTTTGGGCGGCCTCGGAAAACAGCACGCCGTTATTGGCGATGATCCCCACCGGAATCCCCTTAAGATGGGCAAACCCCGTGACCAGCGTTTCACCAAATCGTGCCTTGAATTCGTCAAAACGGCTGCCATCCACCACCCGCGCGATCACTTCGCGAATGTCATAAGGCGTGCGCAAATCCGCAGGCACCACACCCAGCAATTCTTCGGGATCAAATGCCGGTTCTTCGCTGTCTTGCATCCGTAGGGAGGGGTTATTTACCCCACCGCCGTTCAGATTAAACACCGCTTGGCGCGCCAAAGCCAGCGCATGGGCGTCATCCTCGGCCAGATAATCCGCCACACCCGACAATCGCGTATGCACATCACCACCGCCCAGATCTTCGGCGCTTACCACCTCACCCGTCGCCGCCTTAACCAGCGGCGGCCCCGCCAGAAAAATCGTGCCTTGTTCCTTGACGATAATCGACACATCCGACATCGCCGGCACATAGGCCCCCCCCGCCGTGCATGATCCCATCACCACGGCGATTTGCGCAATGCCTTTGGCCGACATGCGCGCCTGATTATAGAAAATGCGCCCGAAATGATCGCGGTCGGGAAACACTTCGTCCTGATTGGGCAGGTTCGCCCCGCCGCTATCCACCAGATAAACGCAAGGCAGGTTACATTCTTCGGCAATTTCCTGTGCGCGCAGGTGTTTTTTCACCGTCATCGGATAATAGGTGCCGCCTTTAACCGTGGCGTCGTTGCAAACCACCATCACATCGCGCCCATGCACCTGCCCCACACCGGCAATCACCCCCGCACAGGGCGCAACATTATCATACATGTTATGCGCCGCCGTCGCCCCGATCTCCAGAAACGGGCTACCCGCATCCAGCAGATTTGCCACCCGTTCCCGCGGCAGCATCTTGCCGCGCGACAGGTGCCGCGTGCGCGATCGTTCGCCGCCCCCCGCCGCAGCGGCCTGTGCCGCCTGTGCAATCGTGTCGATCAACGCCCTATGCGCAGCCACATTGGCCTTGAACGCCTCGGATGACGCAATCGCCGTGGTTTTTAAAACCGCCATTTATTTATCCTCGTTTTCCCGCGTGGCGCGGGCTTTTAATTCTTTGCGGATCACCTTGCCGGTGACTGTCATCGGCAGGGCCTTTAGAAACCCGATTTCACGGGGGTAGGAATAGCCAGCCAGTTGTTTTTTCACGAAATTTTGCAGCTCGGCGGCCAATTCATCAGACGCCTGCACCCCGTCTTTCGGCACCACATAGGCCTTGACGATTTCGGTGCGCAGCGCGTCAGGTTTGCCAACAACGCCCACCGTGGCCACCGCATCATGTTGCATCAGGCAATCTTCGATTTCGGCGGGGCCGATGCGGTAGCCGGATGAGGTAATCACATCATCCTCGCGCCCGACAAAGCGCAGGAATTCCCCATCCCAAACGCCGCGATCCCCCGTTAGCAGCCAATCACCGATAAATTTTTCTGCCGTTTGCTGCGGGCGGTTCCAGTATTCCAGCATCATGCTGGCGCAGCCGCGTTTGACCGCGATATCGCCTTCACCCTCGGTGGGGTTGCCCTGCCCGTCCAGCACCGCAATTTCAAATCCGGGAGCGGGTTTCCCAATGCAGCCGGGCTTGCCCGTGAACAGCGCCGCGCAGCTTGACGCCACCATATTGCATTCGGTTTGCCCGTAAAATTCGTTGATCGTCAGGCCAAGCGCGGTGCGCCCCCACGCCAACATTTCCGCCCCCAACGGTTCCCCCCCTGATCCCACACTGCGCAGCCCGTCGATTTTGGCATCCGCCGCCTTTAACATGCGCAGCGCGGTTGGCGGGAAAAACACGTTGCGCACATGGCCGCGTTTGATGATATCGGCGCAGATTTCGGCGGTGAATTTATCCATGCGCGCCGCCACCACAGGCACCCCGTTGGCCAGCGCGGAAAGCGCGACGTTAAACAGCCCGCCAATCCACGCCCAATCGGCAGGTGTCCACATGCAATCATCGGGTTGGCCCAGAAAATCATGGCTCATTTCCACACCCGGTAAATGCCCCGTCAGCACCCGATGCCCATGCAGCGCGCCTTTGGCCGCGCCGGTTGTGCCGCTGGTATAGATCAGAATTGCAGGGGTGTCGGGGGTGGTTTGGGCGGTTTCAAAGGGTTTGGCTTCAAGGGGCAGCTTTTCGGGCACAATCACGCGGTGCTTTGCCTGTTTTAACCACTGCGCAAGCCCCGCGTGATCCTGCCCATCGCCAATCACCAGCCCCGCGCCGGAATCGTTTAAGCGGCTAAGCAACGCATCCGGCCCGAACAGTTTAAACAACGGAATAGAAATCGCGCCCAGTTTCCAGATGGCCAAATGCGCCGCCAACGTCCACGCCGATTGGGAGCGCAAAACCCCGACGCGGTCGCCCACCTGAACGCCCTGCCCCACCAGATAGTGGGCCAGACCGTCGGCCATTTCCCGCAAGCGGGCAAAACTGGTGTCAACGCGTTCACCATCCGATAGATCAATCACCGCCACCCGATCCGGATCGGCCAAAGCCCAATCATCGCAGGCCTGCGTTGCCATGTTCAGGGTCTGGGGCAGGTTCCATTGGAACCCGCCGGCAAGAGATTGATATGTTCCGGATTTTTTTAACACTGGCGTATTTTCACCATCCTTCGATGTCCGTGATCATGCGTTGCAAATACAAAGCCTGACCGCCGGTCTCATCCATCAAACAGGCCGCAAAGGCCGGCCCGGCGCCCGTTCCCCCGCCCCACCGGCTTACCTCGTAAGCGCATTTGGCATCCCTAAATTTGATCCATGCGCGCTGCATTTCTTTTAATGCGGGCACCGTTTTCGGTGCATTGGGGATATCGGCATTCCGCTGATCTGCGGCTTTTTCCAACGTGACCAAACGCTGGTAAGCCGCATTCAATCGTTGATCCCATGCCTCGAATTCGGCATTCAGGCATCCCCCCACAATCACGGTTGAATACCCACCCTCGGTGTTATTGACGCAGTGATCGGAAGACGCACCAATACATTGGGTCGGAGTTTCCTCATTGGCAGCGATACATTGATCCGTGCTGTTCATGTTGAAATTCAGGGTTTGAGCGTGGGTTCCCGTGGCAACCCCGATCAATCCAACAGCAATAAAAATAGGCTTTAGCATTTCAAATCTCCTTATAAAGTATTTCAATGCCTTCACTTTACCTATTTCATCGCCCCCATCAACTCGCGTCCAATTAGCATCCGGCGAATTTCGCTGGTGCCGGCGCCGATTTCCATCAATTTTGCGTCCCGAAACAAGCGCCCGACGGGGCTTTCGTTCATATATCCGGTGCCGCCCATGGCCTGCACCGCCTGATGGGCCTGCACCATGGCCTGTTCACTCGCATATAAAACACAAGCCGCCGCATCCTGACGGGTAACCTCGCCGCGATCACAGGCTTTGGCCACCTCATAGGTGTAGGCGCGGGCCGAATTCATCGCGGTATACATATCGGCGATTTTGGCTTGCATCAGTTGGAATTCGCCAATTGGTTTGCCAAAT
>CAMZKY010000057.1 GCA_947311455.1 uncultured Marinosulfonomonas sp.
CCGATCCCACTCGCACTGGCACTGGCAATTACATTGTTAATGGTACTGACAATTGCATGGTTAGTGTCATTGGCACCGACAATTGCAAGGGCACTGTCAATGACATTGGCACTGGCGCGGACACCTTCAATGGCGCTGTCAATGGCTATGGCAATGGCAATGGCACTGGCGCGAGCACTGGCACTGGCAGTGGCACTGGCACTGGCAGTGGCACTGGCATCCATGACATCGGCAGTTAGCATAGTGCGCGCAACGGCCGATGTCAGATAAAACCGCAGCTCTGGCAGGATTGTCAAATTACGCTTGCGGGGTGCGGGATCTGTATGCATCCATTGCCAATAATACGGAAACACCCGCAGCGCCGCGCGCGCCGCGATCCACACCGCATCTTCGGTGGGCCGATCCTGCAGCCACGCCTTTAGGCTGTTTTTGTCTTTGATCTCTGCAATCTGTGCCATATCCTATATGTGGCGGGGATTTGCCGGGTTTGCAAGGGATCACCACACCGCGCGCGATTTGCACGACAATTTGCCATACGCTTGCCATACACTTGCCATACGTTTGCCATACAGCAAAAATTGGCTAAATCTTGCCCCGAAACAGAAAAAGCCCCTGCGATTTTCGCAGAGGCTTCTCTCAAGAATTTGGAGGTGGCAAGTGGGCATCAAATGCGCACACCGCCAGATGGTGATCAAAGGGGCTGCCCCTTAAAAACGCACCTCGCGTGTTACACTTCCCTGACGCTCCTGTTTCCTAATTGACATAGGCACCTCCTTTCTGACTGTTGATAACAACCTCAGGTTGGCACATATTTGGTATATGTCAAAAGGTTTTACGCGATATGTGGTGATATTCTTGTGACAATGGCGCGAAACGGCACCAAGGCGATGATCGCAAGGCTGAGTTTCACCAGCCAATCGGCAACGGCCAGCGACACCCACAGCGGCCATTCGGGGCCGAATGTCAGGAACGGCGCCCCGCCCCAAGCCCAGTTGATCGCCCCGTCGGCATTTGGGCCAAAAACAGTGATCGAGGCAGCAAAGGCGATGCTGAAAAACAGCGCCGTATCCACAGCCGATCCAACCAGCGTAGACGCCAAAGGCGCCCGCCACCAACGCCCCTCGCGAAGGCGATTAAATACTGCAATATCAAGAAGTTGCGCAGATAGAAATGCAATACCCGATCCTACCGCAATCCGCAAAGGCACCGCCGCATAGGTGTATCCATCACCCTGTAACATGATCTGGCTACCAATCAAAGAACACGCCACACCCACCAGAAACCCCGCCAACACAACACGCCGCGCCGCAGGGGCGCCATAGACGCGGTTCATCACATCGGTGATCAGAAACGCCAGCGGATAGGTAAACGCGCCCCATGTTAAAAGGCCGTCAAGTATAAGAAATTGCACAAGAATATTGGACGCTACCACAATGGCAGCCATGGCGATAACGCCGGGGAGAATTCGTTTCATGATGTTTTCCGTTTGAACAAGGTTGCGGATGACTTGGCCCCAAATGGGACGGGGCGTCGTAACGCAGGGGGGGCGATAATGCAAGTTATTCTTTGATACGGTATTCCACAAACTCGGTGCGTTGGAAGAAATTAAAATTGTCATCGGAAATCATCGTCAAGCGGATATCACCGGATTGATCCCGCCAAACCGCGATCCCTTCCAGATTGCCATGCAGGCCGGACGGGGTTTCCAGAATTGTTTCCAACCCACTGATTTTATTGCCTGAAATAGTAAACCTGCGCACCCGCGTTGAAAATCCAAACACACTGGTCAGGCCACGTTCCAACACGTAAAACTTGCCATCCGGCCCAAAATCCGCCCCCACAGGGCGTAGCACACCAATGTGCGGGATGGTAAACGGAATTGTCCATTTGCCGTTTTCATAGCGATAAATCGGGTAAGGCCGCGACAGATCGTCCGTGCGTTCGGGTATGGTATACAGCCTCCCCTGATCATCAATCGCCAAAGCCTCAAGCGATCCATTCTTGGCCATGTTTTTGAAATCCAGATGCGGCGGAATGGTCGCGGCGATGCTTTGCGGATTGCCGTAAGACCGAACGCGATGGAAATTCTCAAACGATACGGCTATCTGGCCATCTTTACCAATGGCCAGCCCCTCGGAATCGGCGAATTTTCCGGCAAGAGGCCGGTTTTTTGTATCTTTCAAAAACCCTAAATACTGTGTTTCAACATCGGCTATCTGCGCACCGTTTCGTTTTAGGCGCCCTGAAACAAATATCCCACGATCGCCTAACGCATTGAAAAACATGCCATCTTCCGAAATTTCCAATCCAGAGAAGCCGCCGAATCTATCATCATCGCTTAACAATGTATACTGCCCCACAAACGCGACAACCGGTTCGCAATGGGCAACATTAACCGAAGCAATCAGCGCGATCAGCGCGCCTTTAATACACGTTCGCATTGTCTAGGCAGATCTGACATCACTAATTCATGGCGTGGTTTGCGGGGTTTTGCATTGGGATCAGGGGGGGGCGGATTTATGATATCATCCACCCATTTTTGCGCGGCTGCACAGCCGTCACCCCGCGGCGGTGGGGCCTGATCAACACAATTGCGCGATCCTTTTTGGCATTTCAGACGCACATGAAAATGATAATGATGTCCCCACCAAGGCCGAATTTTATTCAGCCATGCGCGATCGCCTTTTTCGTCTTTGCACATCTGCACCTTGGCGCCGGGAAACACAAAAATCCGCGCCACGCGTTTGTCTTGGGCGGCGGCTTTGATGATTTCATGTTGAAATCTGCTCCAACGGGCATTCACGAATGCACCTTTTTGGCGACGATAGGAAACAGCGGAAAGGTTTTCACGCTCTTTTCGGGTTAAATCCAGCCGTGTGGCCGGCATCATCCAGACATCCGCGTCCAAACCGATCTGGTGCGATCTGTGGCCGGTTTTCATCGGCCCACCACGCGGCTGCGACATATCCCCGAAATACAACCCTTTGGCCCCCAGACTGCGCGCCTTTTTCGACAGTCGCTTTAGAAATGAAACCAATTCAGGATGGCCCCAATTCCGGTTCCGGCTTAGGCGCATGGCCTGCCATGTGCGGCCTGACTGTGGTAATTGCACCGCCCCGTCCAGACAGCCTTTGGCATAACTGCCATAGGATTGACTGCGTTTTGATGTCGGATCGGCTTTGCCACCAAACAGGGTTTTGGCCATCGGTTCGGCGCTGGTGGGGGCGGCAAACCCGATGGCAAGACAGGTGATAAGAAGGCGGATCATAATGGGCGATGGTCTCCGTTTGGTTTGACCCACTTTAACAAGATTAACCCAATGATGAACAGAACGATAAGCGGCGTTATGCCGAGACGCTGGCTGCCCGTGGCCCAAGTGGCCAGTCCTATCGAAAGCGGGGCAATGAACGATGTGGCCTTACCGGCCAGCGCATACAGACCAAAGGCTTCGGTCATCCGTGCGGGGTCGGCTTGTTTCACCATCATGGAGCGGCTGGCTGATTGCACCGCCCCACCAGCGGCCCCGACGATTGCACCCAACGCATAAAAGGCAATGTCAGGCGCCATGGAACCTTCGGTAACAGGTATGAAAAACAAAGTTTCACGGGATATGAATACAATCGCAATTGAACACAAAGTCAGCACCAGAATACAAACGGTAATCACCGGTTTAGGCCCAAATTTTGAATCGGCACGCCCGCCAATAAAGGCAAAAATCGCGCCTGTGATCAGGGCGATAATGCCAAAAACTCCAACTTCCATTGTCCAACCTAAAACACCAGCCGCGTAAATTCCGCCAAAGGTATAAATCCCGTTTAGGGCATCACGATATAACATCGACGACCCAAGATAGGCAAACAGGCTTGGCGTTTTTGGCAAGCGCTTAATGTTAGCCCCCAGTTCGCGAAGGGTTTTTGGAATATCAACTTTTTCAATGGAGGTTCTTATCGGGTCTTTGACCCACATAAAAAACGGGACCATAAACACCGCATACCAAATTGCAGACAATGGGCCAACAAAACGGGTGCCTTCACGGGTTGCCGCATCAAGGCCAAAAATAGGATCAATGTCTAATAGGGTTTTGCCGTCTTCACCTTCGCGAAATAACAACAGCATCATCACCAAGGTGATCAATCCACCGATATAACCAAAGGCCCAGCCGCTACCGGAAATTTTGCCGATTTCTTCCTCGGTGCCCAAATCAGGCAACATCGAGTTGGTGAAAATTGTGGCAAATTCCATGCCAATCAGACCAATGGCAAAAAACAGCAGCACCTGAATCAGGTTAAACCCGTCAGGAGCCGACCACCACAAGCCAAATGATCCAACCACATACATCGCCGAAAACAGCCAGATCCAGCGCACACGATTGCCGCTTTTGTCGGCTATGGCCCCAAGGATCGGCGCAAGTATGGCGATCACAATCCCCGCCGCGCCAACACCAAACCCCCACGCGCTTTGCGCCTTGGAGCCGTCGCCCAGAACGCTGGCGATATACGGCCCGAAAATAAATGTAAGCAGCAATGTATTGTATGGCTGGCTTGACCAATCAAAGAAAAACCAACCCCAAATCCGTTTTTTTGCCGAAATTTCAGCCATATCACCCATCCCTATTTTTTATTGTATGATAAAACAGGGATTGACGCGCAAACGCAACTGTTCCTTTTCCTTATGCGTGGTTTTCCGGTGGCCAAGGCCGTGTTGCATCGGCATCGGCCCAGTTTTGCACCCAATCCGGCAATTTGGGGCTGATTTTGCTGGCACCCATCGCGATTGCCACATTGACCGGTGGTTCGATCCCCGTTTTACCAACAACAGCAGTGCGATACAGAGCCTGATTGGCGCAATCACCGTTGATCCAGATACTTTGTTCAAGATACAAAAACCGATCATCCCATCCCAACGCGCGGCTGTGGATTTCAAATTTCTGAAACATCTGAATCCGGCGGCGATAACGCACGGAAACACCCGCAACGGTCAGGCCCCATTTATTATCACGGATTGCCTTGATAAGCCCCATACGGTTGGCCAACGGAATACGCCCCAGATCATATAATGTTAAGGTGCGCCCATTATTCAATTCAAACCAAAAATCCAGATCCCAAGGCCAGCAGATATGATGCGAAACATGCACTTCACCCATTTTCAGCGGCCCCGCATTGCGATGCACGAACAATTCTTTGGCCATTCTGATAAACGGATACATAAGCGCGGCTCCTTTTTCGCTAATCTGCCCGCACTGTCGAAAAGGTCAAGCGTAACGTCGCGGTAGGGTGCTTGCGCTTTGGGCCTTGTCACCTTACGTAACCTTCAAGTTAAGCAAAGGAACATCAAAATGATCGCACTCTATCAAACAATTCAGCTTGTTATGGGCGTTGTATATTTCGTCATGCTTGTTCACATCATTATGAGCTGGTTGATTAATTTTCAGGTTCTCAATCTGCACCAACCACTTGTTGCGCAACTATGGTATGGCTTGAATAAGTTACTAGAGCCGCTTTATGACAAAATTCGTCAGTTTTTGCCAAATACTCATCCTCTTGATTTAGCCCCGCTTGTCGCTTTCATTGCCGTGATCGCATTGCGAAACTATATCCTCCCCGCTATTTTCCTAGGTTAAGCACAGGCAATCCGCCACAATGACCCGAGACCTAGAAATTTTATCATCCGTTTTCGGGTTTGACGCCTTTCGCCCCGGGCAGGCAGAAATTGTCGATGCGGTTGTATCTGGCCGCAATACGCTGGCGATCATGCCCACCGGCGGCGGTAAATCCTTGTGCTTTCAATTGCCTGCCTTGATGCGCGATGGAGTGACGGTGGTAATTTCACCGCTGATTGCCCTGATGCGCGATCAGGTGCGCGCTCTGCGCGAAGCGGGGGTCGAGGCTGGCGCGCTGACCTCGGGCAACACCGAAGAAGAAACCGATTACGTTTATACCGCCGCCAACGATGGCCGTCTGAAAATCCTCTATATGGCGCCCGAACGTCTGGCATCCTCTGGCACATTCGCGTTCCTGCAGCGGATCAACACCACCCTGATTGCCGTGGACGAGGCCCATTGCGTTTCTCAATGGGGCCATGATTTTCGCCCTGATTACCTGCGCATCGGTGACCTGCGCCGCAACCTGAATGTGCAGCTTGCCGCGTTCACCGCCACGGCGGATGAGGAAACCCGCGCCGAAATTGTAACGCGCTTGTTCCAAGGCACCGATCCCGCGGTTTTCCTGCACGGATTTGATCGCCCCAACATCCACCTTAGATTCGAGGCCAAAGACAGCCCGCGCCAACAAATTCTTGATTTCGCTGCGGCGCGCAAGGGTCGCCCGGGGATTGTCTATTGCGGCACCCGCAAGAAAACCGAAAGCCTGTCAAATGGCCTAAACACCGCCGGACACCACGCCTGCTTTTATCACGGCGGTATGGATCCCGCCGCCCGCCGCGAGGTCGAGCGCCGCTTTCAGCAGGAAGACGGCCTAATCGTTGTCGCCACGGTAGCCTTTGGCATGGGGGTTGATAAACCCGATATCCGTTGGGTGGCCCATGCCGATCTGCCCAAATCAATCGAATCCTATTATCAGGAAATTGGCCGCGCGGGGCGGGATGGTGCACCCGCCGAAACGCTTACATTATTTGGCCCCGAAGACATCCGCCTGCGCCGCGCGCAAATCGACGAAAGCCTTGCGCCCCCCGAACGGCGCGATGCCGATCATGCGCGGCTGAATGCCTTGCTGGGGCTGGCCGAAACGCTGGCCTGCCGCCGGCAAAAACTACTGGCGTTTTTTGGCGAAGACAGCCCGCCCTGCAACAACTGTGACCAATGTGAAACCCCACCTGAAACATACGATGGAACCAAGCATGTGCGCATGGCATTATCGGCGATCTTGCGCACAGGTGAATATTTTGGCAGTGGCCATCTGATTGATATCGTGATGGGCACCGAAACCGACAAAATCCGCGAACGCGGCCATGATACTCTGCCCACTTTTGGTGTTGGCAAAGACTACAGCAAACGCGAATGGCAGGCCGTGTTCCGGCAAATGATGGGTCATGATCTGATCCGCCCTGACACCGAACGATTTGGTGGATTACGGATGACAGAAAAGGCCCGCCCGATTCTGCGAGGCGAGGAAAAAATTGAGCTGCGGAAAGATCTGATCCGCAAAGCAGCAACCTCGCGTCGGCCCGCAATCAAAACACTGGTTTCTGACGAAGACGCGCCGCTTTTGTCTGCACTCAAGGCCAAACGGCGCGCCTTGGCCGAGGAGGCCCGCCTGCCCGCCTATATGGTGTTTAACGATCGCACCCTGATCGAAATGGCCGAAACCCGCCCTCAAACCCTAGACGATATGATGGGTATCGGCGGCGTTGGCGCGAAAAAGCTGGAAAAATACGG
>CAMZKY010000058.1 GCA_947311455.1 uncultured Marinosulfonomonas sp.
AAAAAACTCGAATGAACCCGATGATCTTGTTATTCTGCATCACCACAAGGATATATTGCAATGGGCGCGGGTTTGACAAAGCGTCTTTCCGCGCCACAAAGCGATGACCCGCATCCAGTTTTTCAACAGCCTCTTTCGGGGCCTCGGTCGCAAAAGTTTGCTTCCAAATCCGGGCATGCAATTACGCAATTCCCCACGCCTGAACCACAACAGCGGACTGGATAGTGTATTCTATTTTCCCAGACACCACCGCATCACCGCCTTTTGCGCATGAAGCCGGTTTTCGGCTTCATCAAAGATCACCGATTTCGGGCCGTCCATCACGCTTGAGGTGACTTCTTCTTCGCGGTGTGCAGGAAGGCAGTGCATGAACAACGCGTCATCTTTTGCCTGATTGATCAAATGATCATTCACTTGATAGGGCTTCAACAGGTTGTGGCGACGCTGGCGCGAGGATTGGCCGTCATGCATGGATACCCACGTATCGGCGACAATCAGATCAGCACCTTGCACGGCTTTTTCGGCATCGCGTTCAATGGTAATATTCACCCCCTTAGAGCGCGCAAGCTCAACAAACTCGGCCTCCGGGTCAAGGGATTCGGGGCCGGTGAATGTCAGGTCAAAACCGAATTGCCCGGCCGCGTGCAGGAATGAGGCGCAGACATTATTGCCATCCCCCGTCCAGACCACCTTTTTGCCTTTGATCGGGCCGTGATGTTCTTCAAATGTCATCACATCGGCCATGATCTGGCAAGGGTGCGTGCGATCCGTCAGGCCGTTGATCACCGGAACGCTGGCGTATTCTGCCATTTCCTGCAAAACCGATTCATCAAAGGTGCGGATCATGATCATATCCACATAGCGGCTAAGAACCCGCGCGGTGTCAGCGATGCTTTCGCCGTGGCCCAGTTGCATGTCACTGCCGGATAGAACCATGGTCTGCCCGCCCATCTGGCGCACACCCACGTCAAAGGAAACCCGTGTGCGGGTGGATGGTTTTTCAAAGATCAGCGCAACCATGTGATTGGCCAGCGGCTGTTCGGCGTCGGGCGTGCCTTTGGGCAGGCCTTTGCGCGCGTCTTTCATAACCCGCGCCTGATCAATCATGCCGCGCAGATCGTCGGCGTCTGTTGTGTGGATATCCAGAAAATGGTTCATAATTTTAATCCTTTGGAAACTTGGCTTGCAGCGGCATCCAGCCGCGCAACGGCATCGTTAATTTCGGTATCGGTTATGTTCAGGGGCGGCAGAATACGCACCACGTTATCAGCGGCGGGCACAGTCAGCAGATCATTGTCATAGCCCGCATTCACCACATCCATATTTGCCACCTTGCATTTGATCCCCAGCATCAGGCCAGAGCCGCGCACGCTTTCAAAAATATCGGGGTGGCCGGTGATCAACCCTTCCAGTTTTTGGCGAAACAGGCCAGATTTACGGTTCACCTCGGCCAGAAACTCATCATTTGCCACAATATCCATCACTGCGTTGCCCACAGCACAAGCCAAAGGATTGCCGCCATATGTTGATCCATGCGTGCCTGCACCCATGCCCGAAGCGGCATTTTCAGTGGCCAGAACGGCCCCCAAAGGAAAGCCGCCGCCGATGCCTTTGGCCACCATCATGATATCGGGGGTAATACCGGCCCATTGATGGGCAAACAGTTTTCCGGTGCGCCCGACGCCGCATTGCACCTCATCCAGAATCAACAACACGCCATGTTCATCACAATGTTCACGCAGGGCTTTCAGATCAGCATCAGGAATGGGGATTATGCCGCCTTCCCCCAGAACCGGTTCGATCATCACGGCGGCGGTGGTATCATCCATTTGCGCGGCAATGGCGTCGATATCTGCGAAAGGAACATGCACAAATCCGGGCAGAAGCGGGCCAAATCCTTTGGTCATTTTTTCCGACCCTGCCGCCGCAATGCCGCCCGCAGAGCGGCCATGAAACGATCCTTCGCAGGCGATGATTTTCACCCGCTCGGGTTGGCCTTTTTCATACCAGTATTTACGCGCCATTTTGATTGCCAGTTCGGCAGCTTCGGTGCCGGAATTGGTGAAAAATACCGTATCGGCAAAAGTTGCCTCAACCAGTTTATCGGCCAACGCGGTTTGTTGCGGGATGTGATACAGGTTCGATGTATGCCACAACTGCCCCGCCTGTTCGCTCAACGCTGCCGTCAAATCGGGGTTGGCGTGGCCCAGCACATTCACCGCAATCCCCGCCCCCAAATCCAGAAATCGGCGCCCGTCTGCCTCGATCAACCAGCTTCCTTCGCCTTTGATAAATGCCAGTGGCGCGCGGTTATAGGTGGGCAAAATTGACGGTATCATAGTATTTCCTTTAATAAGAAAGCCAACTCGTGCCAGAGCACGGCGGGCAGGTCAACAATTTCAGTTAGGATTTGTGACAAATGTCACGAATGAACACGCAAAAGCGCCTGACGGATTAACGTCGGCGTCGGCTGGATGCGATATGTATCACTGTGTTCATATCGCACCTTTAGGCGGCTGCGATTTCAAAGTCAACTCAAGACCGCTGGCGCATTTTATCAAGCAAACGTCCCCAGCCCCCGGGGCTAACGATAAACGACACCAAAAACCCGATCGCAAAGCCACTGAGATCGGCAATCCAGTCTTGGGTGCTGCCAAACAGAACGCCGAACACCAGTTGAATCCCCATCAGAAACCCGATCAAGCTAAAGGCGCGCATCCGGTTGGCGTTGTGCAAACCAAGGCTCATCCACAAAACAAAGGTAAACGCCCCGATCAATCCATAAACCCCGGGCATCGCGCCAATCAGCGGCACGCGGCTGCTGATCAGCAATCCATAAATCACCGCCGCCCCGATTGAGGAGGCAAAAAACACCACCAGCACCGCCCAGCCCTTGAAAACCTCGCCCACAACCTTGCCCATCGCCAGCAGGATCACCACGGAAAACACCATATGGGTGAAATTGGCGTGGATAAACGCATAGGTCACAAACCGCAGCAACAAATCCGGCGTATAGGTGTGGGTTTCAATCATCCGGTCCAGTAAAAACCCCGAGGGCGCATAGTCGGACACCAATGCAATGCGCCAGCCCACCGCCTGAGGCCCGCCGATCAGCCCCTTACTGCCCAAAGTTACCGCAATTTCGATCACAGCAAAAGCCAGCGCCAGCGCCACAATCACCGGCGGCAACGGGTTCACGGGGGAAATATTCGGGTCTTGCTCCATCAATCGGGTTCCTTTGGTTGACGCTATCCTGCCTAGTAGGTAAGCGAAAAGCCTAACTTAATCCAGACGGAGAATTATTATGACAGAGGTGGTCCATACACCCCGCGTCTTTTCAGGTATCCAACCTTCGGGCGGCCTGACACTTGGCAATTACCTTGGCGCGATCAAACGCTTTGTGGGGATGCAAAACCAAGGCATCGAAACCATCTATTGCATGGTTGATCTGCACGCCATCACCGTCTGGCAAGACCCCGAAAAACTGCGCCATGCCACGCGCGAACTGTGCGCGGGCTATATCGCCGCCGGCTTGGACGCGGAAAAATCCATTCTGTTCAATCAAAGTCAGGTCGCCGCGCATGCAGAACTGGGCTGGATCTTCAGCTGTGTGGCGCGCATGGGCTGGCTGAACCGGATGACCCAATTCAAAGACAAAGCCGGCAAAAACCGTGAAAAGGTTTCCGTGGGGCTTTATTCCTATCCAACCCTGATGGCCGCCGATATTCTTCTGTATCACGCCACCCATGTGCCGGTGGGCGAGGATCAGAAACAACATGTGGAATTAACCCGCGACATTGCCGCGAAATTCAACCATGACTACAAAGTCGATTTCTTTCCCATCACCGAACCGGTGATCGAAGGCGAAGCCACCCGCGTGATGTCTTTGCGCGACGGGTCAAAGAAAATGTCAAAATCCGATCCCTCCGACAAAAGCCGGATCAACATGACAGATGACGCCGACACCATCGCCGGAAAAATTCGCAAAGCCAAAACCGACGCAGATGCCCTGCCCTCGGAAGTTGAAGGCCTAAAAGGCCGCCCCGAGGCGAAAAACCTGATTAGCATCTATGCATCCTTGTCTGATACCACCATGGCAAACGTGTTGTCGGATGTGGGCGGCAAACAGTTTTCTGAATTCAAACCAATGCTTGCCGATCTTGCGGTGTCCAAACTGTCGCCCATCGCCGATGAAATGGCCCGCCTGATGCAGGAACCGGACGAAATCGACGCAATCCTGCGCAAAGGCGCCGACAAAGCCCGCGCCATTGCTGATCCGATTTTGGCGCAAACCAAAGATATTCTGGGCATGGTGCGTTAAGCCCGCGCCAATAACCGAAAACACCAAAAGGCGTATCCACACAGGATTGCGCCTTTTTTGATTCACCCCGCCAGCCCCCGACCCGAAACCCAACCACTGCAATTTCATTTCCATTATTCCGGAATAATGGAATCATTGGTCGCAGCCGTCACAAGCCGGAAAAACACGCACAGGGTTTCAGCCACGCAGCCACAACACAAAGTGTTATTTTTCAAACAAACCCGTCGGCAACCCATCCATGCTTTCGACCCCGTTGTCGCGCCAATACTCCGTCAGCTCAGCATCGCTTTTGGCGTCATGCCAGTTTTCAATTGCGTCGCGTTCGCCCACATAATCAAACAACGGCACCCCATAGCCGCAAGAGGTTTGCACAAGGTCGATCTTCAAGCGCATGATTTGGCGGGTGCCGCGCGGGGTTTTGCCGTCGTAGTGGATTTTAATCAGGTCAGAAAATTCCGGCGTTGCCCAATTGATCGCCTCGCCCTGCCCATACATTCGCAAAATACGCGGCGCGCCGTCAAATGCGCAGGTCATGATTGTCATGCGCCCATCCGCCAACATATGCGCGGCGGTTTCATTGCCGCTTCCGGTGCGATCCAGATAGATCACCGTGCTGTCATCGACAATACGCAAGGCCCCGATTTCGCGCGGGCTGAGATTTACCCGGCTTGTTGCCGAGGCGCTGGCGGTAAAAAAGATGTGCTGTTTGCTGATGAACTCTTTGTGCATCTGCTCAAGTTTTTCAAATTGCTTGGCCATGGTCTGCTCCGGTTTGTGGCGTGGGTGCCCCCAGATTATCCGGTTTTGGCGCCTTTCGCATAGGGCAAAATTGCCATACGCTTGCCATACGCAAGCCATACGTTTGCCATACACTTTCCATACACTTGTTTTTGCCGGATTTATGTCTGGACATATGACCTATTATGCTCCTACTCTGATGCAAATCGAAAGGGTAAAATCATGACACTCGGCACCAATATCCGCACCTATTTTAACGGCACATGGCACAAGGGCGACGTGCCGATCATGTCTGCCGCCGATCATGGATCATGGCTTGGAACCACTGTTTTTGACGGCGCCCGCTATTTCGAAGGGGTGGCCCCTGATCTTAAGGAACATTGCGCAAGGGTTAACAGATCTGCCGCTGCACTGATGATCACCCCCACGGTTTCAACCGACGATATGGTGGCGCTGGTCTGGGAGGGGCTCGCCGCCTACCCGAAAACCTCGGCCGTCTATATTCGCCCGATGTATTGGGCGATTGACGGGGGGGATATGGGGATCGTGCCGCTGGAAAACTCTACCGGATTTGCCATTTGCCTTGAGGAAGTTGGCATGCCGGATTTCTCAAACGCATCAACCCTGACCACCACACAATTTCAACGCCCGGTGCTGGCCAGCAGCGTTACAAATGCCAAGGCCGGCTGCCTTTATCCCAATAATGCCCGTATGTTAGCCGAAGCGCGTGCCAAAGGATTTGGCAATGCATTGGTGGGAGATATCATGGGAAATGTGGCCGAAACCGCCTCGGCCAATGTGTTTATGGCCAAGGATGGGGAGCTGTTTACCCCGATTGCCAACAACACGTTTCTGGCAGGGATCACCCGCGCCCGCCACATCAAGAACCTGCGGGCCGACGGGATCAAAGTGCATGAAAAAATTCTGACATTTGATGATTTCCGCGGGGCCGACGAGGTGTTCCTGTCGGGGAATTTCTCCAAGGTTCAGGCGGTGTCACAGTTTGACGATGTGCATTATCAAACCGGCCCGTTAACCAAACGCGCCCGCGAAACCTATTGGGATTGGGCGCATTCTGACGCATCATAAACTCTTGCGCTGTGATGTAAAAACACGCATCATTGGGGCAACTAGGAGAATATACCATGCGTAAGTTTCTTGTTGTGCTGGATGACAGCCGCGAATGTCTAAGTGCCCTGCGATTTGCCGCCATGCGCGCCAACAAATCCGGCGGCGGCGTCGAGGTGCTAGCCATCATCCCCCCCGAAGAATTCAACCACTGGATCGGCATCGGCGACATCATGCGCGCCGAAGCCCGCGAACGGATCGAAGTCCATTTTGAGGTATTTGCTAAGTGGATGAAAGATAAACAAAATATCGATGCGGAACTGGTTATCCGAGAAGGCGAAGCTGTGGCCGAAATCCTTGCCCAAATCGAAGAAGATCCCGATATTGGCATCCTCGTTCTGGGCGCTGGCAGCGATAGCAAAGGCCCCGGCCCACTGGTGACACAGCTGACCAGATCGTCAGCCTCATTTCCCGTGCCGATTACCATCGTGCCCGGGGAAATCTCGAAAGAGCGGCTAGAGGCAATCACCTGATCTCACTTAGAATCTTTCTAAACCTTGACAGATATGGGCCAAAAGCCCATATCTCGCTCCAACCGGAGGCTTTCTTATGTTTATTCAAACCGAATCCACGCCAAATCCCGCAACCCTGAAATTCTTACCCGGACAAACCGTTCTGGACGCAGGTACCGCAGATTTCAAAACCAAAGAAGCCGCGCTTGCGTCACCTTTGGCTAAACGAATTTTTACAACTCCCAGCGTCACCAGCGTATTCTTCGGCACCGATTTTGTCACAGTGACCAAAGACGGCTCTGCCGATTGGAACCATATCAAACCCGCAATTCTGGGCGCGATCATGGAGCATTATCAATCGGGCGATCCTGTGATGACTGGCGCAATCGAAGATGCAGGTCACGCCGAGCATGACGGTGAAGATTCTGATCTTGTGAAGCAAATCAAAGAGTTGCTTGATACGCGCGTCCGTCCTGCCGTTGCCCAAGATGGTGGCGACATCACCTTTCACGGGTTTGAAAAGGGTGTTGTTTACTTGCAAATGCAGGGGGCTTGCGCCGGCTGCCCATCGTCAACTATGACATTGAAAATGGGTATCGAAAACCTGCTGCGACATTACCTTCCAGAGGTGCTTGAGGTGCGTGCTGTTGCCGTCTAAGCCCATAATACTAGCATTTGACACCTCGGTCGCGCATTGCGCGGCCGCTTTGCTTTGCGGGGATGAAACTCTGGCGGCGCAACGGCTTGAGATGTCCAAAGGTCAGGCTGAAAACCTTTTCCCTTTACTTGAGAACATCCTAGAAGAGGCAGGCAAAAGCTGGTCAGATCTTAAAGCGATTGGCGTTGGCGTTGGGCCCGGGAATTTTACAGGCATCCGCATTTCTGTTTCAGCTGCGCGTGGGTTGGCTCTATCCCTAGGCATTCCTGCAATTGGCGTTTCTTCGCTTGAGGCTCAGGCCCATAACCTGCGTGGAAATGTATATTCCACTCTGGATGCACGTCGCGGAGGGGTGTTTTTTCAACAGTTTAATGGCCTAAGCTCAACCACTCCAATTCTTTGCGATTTTTCTGACATACCTGCGCCAAACGGATCAATTGAAACAACATGTGTCGGGTTTCAATCTGATCAAATTGCGCAGAGAATCGACGCTAAAAACCAAATCGCACCAGAAAACATTGCGATAAACATCGCCCAAATTACATCTGAACGGCGCAAGGCCCCTCAACAGCGCCCTGCCCCCCTCTATATTCGTCAAGCGGATGCCGCACCGCCCCGTGATCCGGCACCTACGCTGCTTCCATGACCCCGCATGCCCTTGCACAGCTTCACCGCCGTTGTTTCACCAGCACGCGCCCCTGGAGTGCCGCCGAGTTTTCCGATTTGCTTGCCTCACCCTTGATCTTTCTCATTAGCGATATCAATGGGTTCGCGCTTGGTCGGACAATTACGGATGAAGCGGAATTGTTAACCATTGCCGTTGATCCAGATCACCAAAACACCGGCATTGGAACACGCATTCTTGAACGTTTCGTATTGAAGAGTGTGGAAAACGGGGCGCATACAATATTTTTGGAAGTCGCCGCAAACAATTTACCTGCGATTCGCCTTTATCAAAAATACGGTTTTAGCGAATCCTCCAGGCGTTCCGCCTATTACTCCGCGAATAATGGCGAGAAAATTGATGCGCTCATAATGCAAAAATCCGCTTAATCGCTTGGTTTTAGTCTTTGAACCCGCTTCCTACTGATTTTCTTGTCTAATTTTTATATCATTCGGTAAAACACCCTACATTTTGTTAAAAAACTGTTGACCCTTTTGGCCTCTTGCGGCCTTAATCGGCGATGATCTTTTGACGATCTGCTCGCTCGTCGGATTCTATCCGGTCAGAAAGCATTTTAACACTAACGGGAGAATACCATGACTATTATACGGAACTTACTTGGCGCTGCTGCCACGCTTGCTATTAGCGCGACCGCAGTCCTTGCCGACCCTGCCATTATCTTTGATCTTGGCGGTAAATTTGACAAATCATTCAACGAAGCCGCGTTTAACGGCGCAACACGTTGGGCCAATGAAACAGGTGGAAAATTCCGCGAAATAGAAATCACATCCGACGCGCAGCGTGAACAAGCGATCCGTCGCTTTGCTGAATCTGGTTACAACCCGATTGTTATGGCCGGTTTCAACTTTGCAACATCGCTTGATACAGTTGCGCAAGACTTCCCAGATACAAAATTTGCAATCATTGACATGGTTGTCGATCAACCAAATGTGCGTTCCGTTGTTTATAACGAGCACGAAGGATCTTTCCTTGTTGGTATCCTTGCAGGTATGGCATCGAAAACTGGCACAGTCAGCTTTGTTGGTGGCATGGACATCCCATTGATCCGCAAATTTGCTTGTGGTTATGCTCAGGGCGCACGTTTTGCCAACCCGGACATTAAAATCATTCAAAACATGACAGGTACAACAGGCGCAGCTTGGAATGACCCTGTTAAAGGCGGCGAATTGACCAAAGCGCAAGTTTCGCAAGGGTCTGATGTTGTGTTTGCGGCGGCTGGTTCAACCGGTCTTGGTGTGCTTCAAACCGCTGCTGACGAAGGCATCTATGCTATCGGCGTTGACAGCAACCAAAACTATTTGCACCCGGGCACCATGCTGACATCTATGATGAAGCGCGTTGATCTGGCTGTATTTAATGCATTCACCGAAGGCGAAGACCTGACAACAGGGTTCAACGTTATGGGCCTAAACAACCGTGGTGTTGGCTTTGCTATGGATGAATACAACAAAGACCTCGTTACAGATGCAATGACTGCAGCTGTTTACAAAGCAGCCTACGACGTTGCCACAGGCGCAATCGAAGTTCACGACTATATGTCCGACAATTCTTGCCCAGTTGAGTAAACTTTAATGAGCACTCAAACACAGGAGCGGCAGGAAACTGCCGCTTCCGCTTCGCCGCTTGCACTTGAATTAAAAGGCATCTCCAAAGCCTTTGGCCCTGTGCAAGCCAACAAAGACATTTCAATTTCTGTTGCCAAAGGCGCAATCCACGGGATTGTGGGCGAAAACGGCGCGGGTAAATCGACACTAATGTCCATCCTTTATGGCTTTTACAAAGCGGATAAAGGCGAAATTTATATCGACGGCAAACTAACCCCGATTCCTGACAGTTCGGCTGCGATTGCCGCGGGGATTGGCATGGTTCATCAGCACTTTAAGCTGGTTGAAAACTTTACCGTCCTTGAAAACGTGATTTTGGGCGCTGAAGACGGGCCAATGCTGCGCCCCTCGCTTGCCAAAGCGCGTAAGCTGTTGAAAGAGCTGTCCGATGAATATGAGCTAAGCGTTGATCCGGACGCGCTGATCGAAGACCTTTCCGTTGGCCACCAACAACGGGTTGAAATTCTCAAGGCGCTATATCGTAAAGCCAATATCCTGATCCTTGACGAACCAACAGGTGTGTTAACACCCGCCGAGGCGGATCACCTATTTCGTATTTTGAACGGCCTAAAAGCCGAAGGTAAAACTATTATTCTGATTACGCACAAGTTGCGGGAAATTATGGATATTACCGATACTGTTTCGGTGATGCGCCGTGGCCAGATGACAGCAACGGTTCAAACCAAAGACACCAACCCGCAACAATTGGCTGAATTGATGGTGGGGCGTAAAGTTCTACTGAACGTTGATAAAAAACCGGCAACGCCCGGCAAGGCCATTCTTGAGGTGGAAAACCTGAACGTCACCGATGACAGTGGCGTCCTGCGCTTAAAAGGCATCTCGCTTGAAGTGAAAGCCGGTGAAATTCTTGGGATTGCGGGGGTGTCTGGCAACGGCCAAACAGAACTGCTTGAGGTTTTAGGCGGCTATATGAATGGCGAAGGCGTCATTCGGATGAATGGCGAAAAGCTTGACCTAACCGGCAAGCATTCGGATGGCCAAACCCGCCGTCACCAAGGCATCGCCCATGTTCCCGAAGATCGCCAAACCGAAGGCCTGATCATGGATTTCATGGCGTGGGAAAACATGATTTTCGGCTATAGCAATGATGCGCTATATAACAAAAATGCCTTGATG
>CAMZKY010000059.1 GCA_947311455.1 uncultured Marinosulfonomonas sp.
AGCGGCGCAACTGGTAGGAAAATCTTACCAAAAACAAAATTCCATGGGAGGAAACATGAAACATTGGTTCAAAGGCGCAGCCGCCGCCGTCGCACTCGGATTGTCCGCAACCACCGGCTTTGCCGAAACCACCTTGCGGGTGTCGTTGCAATTGCCCGAAACACATTCATTGGGGCAAAACTGGCTTGAGTTTGGCCGCCTTATCGAAGAAAAATCAGGCGGATCGCTGAAAATTCAGCTGTTCCCCTCGGCGCAATTGTTCAAAGACAAAGAAGTGCCAGGTGCAGTTGGCTCCGGTGCGGTTGATGCGGGCTCTGCGTTCCTTGGCCGTTTTGCAGGCTCTGTTCCTGCGGTTGATGTGGTGGCAATTCCGTTTATCTTTAATGACGAAGCACACTTGCGCGCCAATGTTGCCACCGGCTCCGCAATGCGTAACATTCTGGATGCGGCAATCTTGAAAGAAACCAACAACCGTATTTTGTGGTGGCAGGCGTTTGGCCGTAATATTTACCTTTCCAAAGGTGATCCGATTGTTGCGCCAACCGATCTGGCTGGTAAAAAAGTCCGTACATACGGTAAAATCCAAGGCTGGACGGTTGAGGCCATGGGCGGCGCACCAACGCTCATGTCAGGTTCCAAACAGTTCCTTGCCTATCAGCAAGGCGCGGTTGACGTGGGGATGACAGGCGCCTCTGCAGTGAAATCACGCAAATTGTTCGAGGTGATGGACAACATGACCCTGACATTTGACAGCGCGATTGAATTTGTCGCGGTGATCAACAATGACGTTTACATGGGCCTAACCGACGATGAACGCGCCATTATTGACGCTGCCGCCGCCGAGGTAGAAGCTAATCTGCGTAACGCGATTTATACGCAAGAGGCCGCTGCCGTAAAAGAAGTGACACCCAAAATTAATGTGATCACTCTAACCGCAGAACAGCGCGCCGCGTGGGTCGACGCCACCAAAGGTATTGTTGACCGTTTTGTAGCCGAAACCGGCGAAACAGGTGCAGCCGCTGTTGCCGCTGTAAAAGCCTCGGGCATGTAATCCCCCTCTTGGCGCGGTATGTAAACTTATCGCGCCAAGACATTGAATAATAATTCAAAAATAGGTGCTGATGTAATGAAACTGTTTATGAGCAGTATTGATGCCGTGTCTGAATTTACCGGAAAAATTGCCGCGTGGTGCTTGTTTTTTGTCGGATTCTTTATCACCTACGAAGTGGTGATGCGCCACGTGTTTACCGCCCCCACGATCTGGGTGGATGAGGTATCGCGCATTTTACAGGTTTGGGTGGTTTTTCTGGCGGCGTCTTATGCGCTTAAGCACCGCGATATGGTGACCATTGAAATTATTCTATCAAATCCCGACACTTTGCGCCGCAGGTTGGCCGAAACATTTGCCATAGCGATGCTGGTGATCTTTGCGGGAACTGCCGCCTATTACGGGTATGGCTTGTGGCTAAAAGAAACCATGGCGGGCCACACCACCGAAACCTATCTGGCCCCGCCGCGCTGGCTTACCGATGCGCCGGTCTGGATTGGCTCCGTGCTGTTGATTTTGCAAGCCTTGGTGCAGCTGATCCGCATCTGGACAGAAGACATCCCGCATGACGACGTCCTGGAAGGGGCTCACTAATGGAAGCATTTCTGATTTTAACCGCCCTATTGGCAATCCTGCTGTTGCGCACCCCCGTGGCGATTGCGCTTGGCGGGCTTGGGGTGATTTTACTAGCCTTGAAAGGCATGCCTTTGGTGGCGGTGCCGCAACGTTTACATGGCTCAATGGACAGCTTTGAATTGCTGGCTGTACCGATGTTTTTGTTGATGTCGAATATTCTTTTGAAAGGCGGCGTCGGACGCGATCTTTACGCCGCGGTTCAAAGCTGGGTTGGCCATTGGCCGGGCGGTTTGGGTGTGGCGACAATTTTAAGCTGCACATTGTTTTCCGCAATCTCGGGTTCATCCGTCGCGACCGCGGCCACTATCGGCACAGTTGCCATCCCCGAAATGACAAAACGCGGCTATAACCGCTCGTTCACTATGGGAATGTTGGCGGCTGGCGGCACCTTGGGGATATTGATCCCGCCGTCAATCCCGCTGATTATTTACGGGGTGGTGACAGAAACCTCGATCCCGACATTGTTTTTAGCAGGGGTTGGCCCCGGGTTATTCTTGGCCACTGCCTTTATCGTCTATGGCATATTGTTCGCCAAATTCACGGGTGCCTATACGCCAATCCCAAAGGCCACATGGGCTGAGCGCGGCCATGCCACAATGATGGCGATTCCGACTGTGATCCTTGCCTTTGGTATTGTTGGATCGATCTATGCAGGTATCGCCACCCCGTCGGAAAGTGCGGGCTTGGGGTTTGTGATTGCCCTGATCATCACATTTGCCATGGGCCGCATGACATTTGCCACCTTAAAAGAGGCGGTTGAGAGCGCGTTGCGCACCACGGTGATGATCCTGATGATTGTTGCGGGGGCCAAGGTGTTTTCCTTTGCCATCACCCTATATTTAATCCCGCAATCGATAAGCCAGCTTTTGGCCGAAAATATCAGCAATCCCAATCTGTTTATGCTGGCCGTCGGGGTTGTTCTGTTGATCATGGGTTTCTTTTTGGAAAGCCTGTCAATGTTGCTGATCATGGTGCCGGTTTTGCTGCCTGCAGTGGTAAATATCGGAATTGATCCGATCTGGTTCGGGATTTTCTTTGTGGTGCTGATCGAAACCGCGCTGATCACACCGCCCGTTGGGATGAACCTGTTTGTTATTCAAGCGGTGGGGAAAGCTAAGTTGCAGGAGGTGGCACGCGGTGCGCTACCGTTTGCAGGGATCATGTTGGCCACGGCGGTATTGCTGTGGTTTTGGCAGGATCTGGCGCTTTATATCCCGTATCATTTGGCGCGATAAGCACGACGATAAATCTGTGGAATTGATCCTTGGCGGCTTTGATATTCAAAGCCGCCGTTTCTATTTTAGCTAAATTTACTCATTTATTACTACACCTTAAGACACCTCGACGATTCCAGGATTCCGGAATAGTAGATTCATTATTTCACTGCTTAAAAGACTCCACGATTCCGGAATCCTGGATTCCTCGGGACAACAAAAAAAACATTGTGAAAACCACAGCGCTTCCCTCTATATCAAAGCATATTTTCGTCCGCAGATTCAATTCCACGAAATTTTACGTTGCGATGCACAAGCGTTAACCAATCCGGATACCGTGAATTACCTATCTGGAATTCATATCACCGTTTTTAGGTTAACCTTTTTAAATCAAACAATAATAGCTGTGGCATCGGCACAATCGGATAAATTACAAATTGTCGGGTTTTTCATTGCCGCCGTAAGGCTTGCGTTAACCCCTTTCTGCAAAATTGGCCCCAAATTGATCGGAGCGATAATTTGAACACAGCCCTAGCGCCCTTCCCTGATATGCCGGCCCTGCCCGCCACCTTAACCCGCCCGCAAAAGGCGGCGATTATAGTGCGCGCGATCTTGTCTGCAGGCGCGGAACTTCCCCTAAAAGACTTGCCCGAGGATATGCAACGCGATCTCACCGTGCAAATGGGCGGGCTAAATACAATTAATCAAACGACCCTTGACCAGATTGTCGCTGAATTCATAGATGAAATCAAAAATATCGGCCTGTCATTTTCCGGCGGTTTTGAAGGCGCGCTTTCGATTCTGGATGGCGCACTCGATCCGCAACTGGTGGAAAAAATGCGCCGCGAAGGCGGAATCAAGAAAACCGGCGATCCGTGGGAACGTATAATCGGTTTAAGCGTTGAACGGCTTTTGCCCGTATTAGAAGTGGAAAGCGTCGAGGTTTGCGCGGTTTTACTGTCCAAACTAAATGTGTCTAAGGCCGCGGAATTATTGGGGAATTTGCCCGGAGACGCCGCGCGCCGGATCACCTACGCCATTTCCCTGACAGGGGCGGTGACCCCAGATGCGGTTCTGAAAATTGGCCAGTCTTTAGCCTCACAATTAGATTCCGTACCCCCGCGCGCCTTTGATAACGGGCCGGTCGAACGGGTTGGAGCAATTCTGAATTTCTCGCCTGCCAACACTCGCGAAGAGGTGCTGGAAGGGTTGGATAAAGATGATGAGGTCTTTGCCGCCAAAGTGCGCAAAGCTATCTTTACTTTTGCCAATATTCCTACCCGCATCGACCCGCGCGATATTCCGAAAATCACCCGTGGTATTGATCAGGAAACATTGGCAATGGCGCTTGCCGCGGCACAAAATTCCGGCATGAAAGAAGCAAGCGAATTCTTACTGAACAATATCTCGAAACGCATGGCCGACACCATTCGCGAAGAAATTCAAGAGCTTGGGGCCGTCAAAGAAAAAGACGGTGAAGCCGCAATGGCCAAAGTTGTCAACGAAATTCGCGAACTCGAAGCCGCCGGAGAAGTGTTCTTTGTGGCCGAAGATGAATAACGGTGCCATTACATGTAGTTACAAAATTTTAACACTGCGATGCACCTCACATCAAGCCTATTTGCCCGCTTGTGATAACCGCCCAAACCCCCTATGTATGCGCCTCAAAGCCACATAATTTCGCGCGGTCATTCATGTCAAACACCTCAGGACGCAGTAAAAAGAACTATGTCATCAATCTGGTGATCCGGATGATTTTTCGCACAATGTTGGTCTTACCTTACCGCATGCGGGTAAGATCCATGGGGTGGATTATGGCGCGGATTCTGTCGCCGCTTGCAGGGTATAACACGCGCATTCGCGCCAATCTGGAACTGGTTGCACCAGAGCTGACAAAAGACGAAATCGCCCGCATTTGTTACGAGGTGCCAAACAACGCTGGCCGCACCTTGATCGAAATCTATTCCGGCGATCAATTCATTGCGCGGGTCAAAGATATCCCGCTGGATGGCGACGGCGCGCAGGCGTTGATGGATGCCCACGAAAACAAACGCCCCGTTATTCTGGTGACAGGGCATTTTGGCAATTACGATGTGCCCCGTGCCGCCTTGATTGCCCGTGGTTACCGTGTTGGCGCAATCTACATGCCTATGTCAAACGCCTACTTCAATGATCATTACGAGGCGGCGATTTCCCACATCGGCACCCCGCTTTTTCCACGTGGTCGCAAGGGGTTAACCCGGATGATTAAATTTCTGCGCAGTGGCGGTATGACAGGATTTTTAGTGGATCAACACATGAAAGATGGCGCAGATCTTGATTTCTTTGGCCAAACCGCAATTACGGCAACATCCGCCGCCGAACTCGCGATCAAATATAATGCAATTTTGGTGCCGATTTACGGCATTCGCAATGAAAACCGGCTGGATTTTACAATACAGGTTGATGCGCCTATTCCACATACAAATCCTTTAGAAATGACGCAGGCCTTAAACGACAGTTTAGAGAAACTGGTACGTCAGCATATGGGCCAATGGTTTTGGATTCATCGGCGTTGGAAACCGAGGGCGTCAGAGGCATCCGACAAGGCTTAATGCAGTTTTCTGGCCGCCAGAATCGCACCATTCGGGGCATCCTGAACGATAATTACCGCGTTTTCATCGGGTTTCACATTCACCGGAATATGCAGCGCAGATTTGCCATCCCAGCCGTGAATCAATTTCCATTCCGTCACAATATTATAGTACAGGATTGATTTTCCGGCATTTTCTCCACGGCCTATATTAACAGTTTGGCCCTTGTGATATTTCACCAGCTGCACAGCCATCGCCCCCGACACACCAGAAACCGGATCGACATCTACAATAATTTCATTCCCCGTGCGCTGCTCTTGAATATCAAAAACAGCAGCTTTAGCCAGATGTGTTTCAATCAATTTCAACACTTCTGTTTTGTCGCTGCCAACCGCGTGCTCCGCACCGCCCACAATAATCTGAGGCGTATAAACCATGCGCCGCCCCGCAGCCCGCGCATAGGCTTTTTGCCGTTTGGTAAAGCTTTTTTGCGCGAATTGATCTTTCCAACCAATGTAGTCCCAATAATCAACATGCAGCGCCAAAGCGATGACCCCGTCACGCTTAACCAGTTCGCCCAGGAATTCGTCTGCAGGTGGGCAACTATTACAGCCTTGCGACGTATACAGCTCCACAACAACAGTGCGGGATTGGGCCATTGCCCCAAAAGCTGACAAGACCCAAAATCCAACAAGCAAAGTTTTAAGATAGCGCATATTCGTCTTTCTATATTCCATTCTGTTCTGGCATATTTCAATAATTTTTAAAATGCCAATCAAGGTTTTGCGAGAATTCTTGTGATCTTGGTAACAAATTGGTTAAATCCGCCCTATTGTGTGCAATGGTATACAAATAATCGCGTAAGGCTCTTGATCGTTACTGCCGGATGCGGCACAAGCAGATCAACATTTCCCACATCAAGCGAGGCACCATGACAATTATCGTCGGACAAGATACCGCAAAAACCCGCAAAACCCTGACTGTTGGCAATCAATCGGTGGATTACTATTCAATCTCCGCCGCCGAGGCCGCTGGCCTTGGTGATTTTTCCAAGCTTCCCGCCGCGCTTAAGGTGGTGCTGGAAAACATGTTGCGCTTTGAAGATGGTAAAACCGTTTCGGTTGACGATATCAAAGCCTTCGCTGAATGGGCAGCAAACGGCGGTAAAAACCCGCGTGAAATCGCCTACCGCCCGGCGCGGGTGTTGATGCAGGATTTCACCGGCGTGCCGGCGGTGGTTGATCTGGCCGCCATGCGCGACGGGATTATCGGCCTTGGGGGTGATCCAGAAAAAATCAATCCACTTAATCCGGTTGATCTGGTGATTGACCACTCGGTTATGATTGACGAATTCGGCAATCCGCGTGCGTTCCAGATGAATGTGGAGCGCGAATACGAGCGTAATATCGAACGCTATACCTTTCTGAAATGGGGCCAAAACGCCTTTAATAATTT
This sequence comes from uncultured Marinosulfonomonas sp., assembly GCA_947311455.1. Taxonomy (GTDB): domain Bacteria; phylum Pseudomonadota; class Alphaproteobacteria; order Rhodobacterales; family Rhodobacteraceae; genus Profundibacter. Next base: position 6,927 of record CAMZKY010000059.1, read on the forward strand.
CCGCGTTGTGCCCCCGGGCACCGGTATTTGCCATCAGGTCAACCTTGAATATCTAGCCCAAACCGTTTGGACAGACAAAGATCAGAACGGCGTTGAGATTGCCTATCCCGATACCTTGGTTGGCACCGATAGCCACACCACCATGGTTAATGGTCTGGCCGTTCTGGGCTGGGGCGTTGGCGGAATCGAGGCCGAAGCTGCAATGCTGGGACAACCGATTTCGATGCTAATCCCCGAGGTTGTCGGGTTTGAGCTGACCGGCGAAATGATGGAAGGCACCACCGCCACCGATCTGGTGCTGAAGGTTGTTGAATTGCTGCGTATTCAAGGCGTGGTGGGAAAATTCGTTGAATTTTATGGTTCGGGTCTGGATCACCTGCCACTGGCCGATCGCGCCACCATTGCCAACATGGCCCCCGAATACGGCGCCACATGTGGTTTCTTCCCGATTGATAATGAAACCCTGCGCTATCTGCGGGTTTCGGGCCGTGATGAAGATCGTATCGCACTGGTTGAAGCATACGCCAAGGAAAACGGCTTCTGGCGCGACGCAGATTATGCACCGGTTTACACCGATACCCTGTCCCTTGATATGGGCACCATTGTGCCAGCAATTTCTGGCCCCAAACGGCCACAGGATTACATTGCCCTAACCGAAGCCAAATCCGCATTTGCCAACCAAATGGAAACCGTGTTCAAACGGCCAATGGGCAAGGAAATCGCGGTTGCTGGCGAAGACTACACCATGGAAAGCGGCAAGGTGGTGATTGCCTCGATCACCTCTTGCACCAACACATCAAACCCCTACGTGATGATCGGCGCGGGGCTTGTAGCGCGCAAAGCCGCCGCCTTGGGCCTGAACCGAAAACCGTGGGTGAAAACATCCCTTGCACCGGGATCGCAAGTGGTTTCCGAATATCTTGAGGCCGCGGATTTGCAAAAAGATCTGGATGCGGTGGGCTTTAACCTTGTTGGCTATGGCTGCACCACCTGTATCGGCAATTCCGGCCCGATCCAGAAAGAGCTTTCCGCCGCGATTGCCGAAGGCGATCTGGTGGCAACTTCGGTTCTATCGGGCAACCGCAACTTTGAAGGGCGCATTTCCCCCGATGTGCGCGCCAATTATCTGGCCTCGCCCCCCTTGGTGGTGGCGTACGCGATTGCTGGCACTATGGATATCAACATTGCCACCGATCCTTTGGCGCAAGACAAAGACGGCAATGATGTCTATCTAAAAGACATCTGGCCCACCACACAAGAAGTGGCCGAACTGGTGGAAAAAACCGTTACTCGCGAGGCATTCATGTCGAAATACGCCGATGTGTTTGCCGGTGACGAAAAATGGCAAGCGGTGAAAACCCCCGATAGCCAAACCTATGATTGGCCCCCCACGTCAACCTATATCCAGAACCCGCCGTATTTTCAGGGCATGAGCGCCGAAGCCGGCACCATTTCCGACGTAAAAAATGCGCGTGTGTTGGCGGTACTGGGCGATATGGTCACCACCGATCACATCTCGCCTGCGGGGTCGTTCACCCCCGAAACGCCAGCGGGTCAATATCTGGTGGATCGTCAGGTCGCGCAACGCGAATTCAATTCCTATGGGTCACGGCGCGGCAATCACGAAGTGATGATGCGCGGCACATTCGCCAATATCCGGATCAAAAACGAAATGCTGGACGGGGTCGAAGGCGGCTATACCTTGGGGCCGGATGGCACACAGATGCCCATCTTTGACGCCGCGATGGCGTATAAGGATGCGGGCGTTCCGCTGGTGATCTTTGCTGGCCAGCAATACGGCGCGGGCTCAAGCCGCGACTGGGCCGCCAAAGGCACCGCCCTGCTCGGGGTTAGTGCCGTGATTGCCGAAAGCTACGAACGCATCCACCGCTCCAATCTGGTGGGCATGGGGGTGATCCCGTTTGAATTCACCGGCGGCGACACCCGCAAATCCTTGGGCCTGAAAGGCGATGAAACCGTTTCCATTCACGGGCTTGAGGGCGATCTGAAACCACTTTCCGATATTCAGGCCACGATCACTTACGGCGATGGCACAACCAAAGACATCACCATCAAATGCCGGATCGATACCGAAGTGGAAATCGAATATATCGAAAATGGCGGTGTGCTGCATTATGTGCTGCGCAATTTGGCGAAAAGCTAGGATCAGCCTCGCCAGCTAACTAAACAGAATTCCCCCATCAGGCTTTGATGGGGGAATTTTTTGTGCGCCACGGCAAATTCAATTTACTTTTCATTCCCGCCAAACAATGCTATAAATGGTGCAAAATAAGAAGAAAAAGCAGTATTTGTAATCGACAGGACATCAGAATGTTGTATTCCGCACGCGTTTTTTTAACCGCGACAGGCATCGCGTTAATTTCATCCAGCGCCAATGTGTCTGCCGCCCCGTTAGAGTTTCGATACGGGTTTGATGTGTTCAGCCAGCGCACCACCAGCTTGCATGCGCTGCAATCCCTTACCATGACCTACGATTTGGGATCAGGATTTTACATTGGTGAAACCCTGTTTTCAGCCGCGGGCGGTGACGCGGGTGGATTGTTTACCGCGGGCTTTGAAATTGCCAAACGGTTTAAGCTGGGCAATAGCCTTGATCTGGAATTTGGCGCCTTTGTTGGCGGCGGCGGCGGGGCCAATGTGGTGACGTCTGGCGATGGATTGATGACACGCACCCACGCAACATTGATCAAACAAATCACGCCGAATTGGGCGGCAACATTGGGCTTGTCCTATATTAAAATTTCGGGAACCAGCATTTCCACCCCCGCTTTGGGGTTCGGAATTTCGCGCACCCTAGATATGAAAGTTGGCGGCGGGCATGATTTATCGTTTGGAAACTCTGTTACCGGTGATATTTCAATCGCGGCCCTAAAACCGTTTGTGCGGGTCTATTATCCGCGCAACAATCTAAAACGCTCAGGCGTGCCGCTAAAGAACATGTATATTGTCGGAGCAGAAATGTCGTTTCACAATGCACGCACTGATCGTGGAGAAACCTTTCTGTCTGCCGCAACCGCCATGGCGGGTGATGGGGCCGGATATGGTGAATATCAATTCGGGTATCGCTGGTTTACAGGGAATACAGGTGCGCGGGCCTTTGCACAGCTTGCTGCCGGTTTTGCGGGTGGTGGCGGCGTGGATACGGGAGGTGGCCTGATTGCAACGGCAGGCATTGGCGCCGTGGTTCCGATTTCCGACAGGTTTTCCGCCGAATTCGGTGTCACGGGTATCAAATCATTCCAAGGCGATTTCGCCGCAATCTCGCCCTATATTCGCGGTGCAATTACCCTTGGAAAACGCAGCGCGCCCCATGGTAGCAATCCAACCCGTTGGCAAATTTCAACAGGCTTTGCGCAACAAGTTGAACACACGGGCTACCGCGTTCCGGCCTCGACCCGTTCAGGCAGCCCTGTTTTGGTTGAAACCACCATTGATCTGTTTTTCAACGATCACCTCTATTTCACCGGAAACGCCCAAAGCGCGGTTCTGGGCGATGCCGGGGCTTATGCGGTGGGGCAAATCGGTGTCGGCTATGAAATTCCGATCAGTGATCGTTGGACAATCTCGCCCGAGCTATACGTAGGCGCGGCCGCCGGAGCCGGTATTAATACCGGTGGCGGATTGGTTGCTGGTGGAAAACTTGAGCTTGATTATAGCCTGCGTAAGAACTTGAAGGTTTCGTTCGGTGCGGGCAAAATGCTGTCCAAAGGCGGAGCAAAGCCTGTAACGCTGCATATCGGGTTAAAAATCCCGTTTACCAGCTATAATTAATCACGCTTACGCCACGCCATGCCCATATAACAATCCCCTGCCCGCAGCTCGTCCAGCATCTGGTTCAGGCGTTTGTCGATGGTGGTTTGTCGTTTGGCGCGCGATATCCATGCAAGTAATCATTGCGTTGATAGGGTGGATGGTCGTCATACTGTTGCATCAAGCCCGAATCCAGCAATGCCACCCCGACAAAATCGGGCATCACTTGCAGCGCGCGTTTTTGTCAATTCAACCGACAAACGGTGCTATCGTTACTTGGCATTGGCCATCAAAGGGCGCAGCTGACTATCAATAACCCGCTGGGTAAGCGGCCCGCGAAAATGCCAAAGAACGTTACCTGAACTATCAATCAAATAGCTTTCCGGCATCGCCACAACCCCCCATTCAATCCCGTTATGCCCTTTATCATCGATCAAAAGCTTGGTGAACGGGTTGCCCAGTTTGGATAGAAATTTGGTTGAATCGGCCAGCTTGTCTTTGTAATTGATCCCGTAAACCGGCAGGCCCTCTTTGGCCAGCTTCACCAAATTCGGATGCTCGGCCCGACAGGGCGGACACCAACTGGCCCAGAAATTCACCAGTTTCACCCCGGGTTCGCGCAAGGCGGCATCGGTAAAGGGTTCAAACGGGCCTTGGTTTTCACTTTGAAAAAGGGCCGGCGCGGGCTTGCCGACGCGGGTTGTGGGGATTGCGGTCGGATCTTCGCGCAGCAATCCGGGCAGAAAAAACGCCGCCACAAGGCCGCCAAAAATGATAACCGGCAAAAATGCCATCCAGTTGATTTTACTTTCAGCCATTTTTCTGTGCACGCCTTTGTTCGATTTCATGCAATTCTTTTGCTATACGCCGTCCACGTACCCAGCTAAAGAGCAAAAGCACCAGCAATAACCCGATTGTGATCCCGTAAGATCCAAGGATCGCACCGCCATATTTTCCCAGATCAATCATGCTGCGCGCTCCCGTGCTTGCAGTGCTTTCAGGCGACGCGCCCGAATTTCTGTGCGTGTGCGCATCAAAACCAGGGCGATAAACAGCAAGATAAACGCGGCGATGCACACATATAAAGGGTTAGAATAGGCATCTGCCACATGTTCCTGTTTGTCCATCGACAGGGATGCGCCCTGATGCAGGCCTTGATTCCAGAAATTCACCGCATAGCGGCTCAGAACCGCAAAGACCGATCCCACAAGGCATAATACCGAGGTTAAATCAGCGGCGGTATCGGGGTTATCAATCGCCTCCCATAGGGCGATATAACCCAGATAAAACAAAAACAGCACCAGAAACGAGGTCAGGCGCGGATCCCATGCCCAATAGGTGCCCCACATCGGTTGCCCCCAGATCGCGCCGGTAAACAGCGCGATTAATGTCATGGTCATGCCAATCGGCGCGGCAGCTTTGGCGGCAAGGGCCGAAACATGGTGGCGACGCACCAGCCAGACCAACGACGTAACCAACATCATCAGCCACGCATTGATGGCGATCATCGCGGCTGGCACATGCACAAAGATGATTTTTACTGACGTGCCGAAATTTTCAGCTTCGGGCGTAAAGAAAAATCCCCACACCAGACCCACCACAAAAACAACAATGGCAAGCCCCGCAAACCACGGCAAAAATATCCCCGAGGTTTGCATGAATTTTTTTGGATTGGCGTATTCCCAAAATGACATTTGTGATCCTTACGGGGTTAATAATTGACTAAACATTACAATATTCCTGCCCCCTAACGCAAATTGATGCGTATGGTTGCAGCCGCTACAAATGGAAGCAGTGCAACCACTCCGGCGGTGATTCCGGCCAGCATTAACAGGGGGGTGTTGGCGGCCATGCCTTCTGCGCCGCGGCGCAGGGCCTCGGCCCCGAAAATCAACGTGGGCACATATAAAGGCAGCACCAGCAGCGACAAAAGCAATCCACCGCGTTTCAAACCCACGGTTAACGCTGCGCCAAAGGTGCCGATAAACGAAAGCGCGGGGGTGCCGATGGCAAGCGTTAAAACCAGCCAGCCAAAGCCCTGATCCGGCATATTCAACAGCACCCCCAGAAATGGCGCGGCGATGGTAAGCGGCAAACCGGTGGTCAGCCAATGGGCCAAGGCTTTCATTGCCACCACACCCTCAAGTGGCACGGGGGCTGTGGCCAACAGATCAAGCGATCCATCCTCGAAATCCAATGCAAAAATCCGGTCAAGCGACAGCAGACAGGCCAGCAATGCCCCGACCCACAGGATACCGGGCGCAATTTTCGCCAGCAGCGCCGATTGAGGCCCCACGCCAAACGGCACCAAAACCACCACAATCAGGAAAAACGCCAGCCCAAGGCCAAAACCGCCGCCCGATCGTAATCCCAACCGCAAATCCCTGATTAAAATCGCTATCATTCGAAGGCCTCGTCAAATCCGCCCAGATCGCGGGGTTTGGCCTTGAACGGGCCAAGATCAAGCACATCCGCCTTAAGCCCCAAATCAATATGGGTGGCAATCAACGCCGCGCCGCCCGCCGCGCAATGGGCATGCACCGCATCGGCAAAAAGCTGCACCGACGCCACATCCAGTGAAACCGTGGGTTCATCCAGCGCCCAGATTTTACGCCCCGTCACCAACAGGCGCGCCAATCCAAGGCGGCGCTTTTGTCCGGCAGACAGGTTATGGGCCAAACGATCCTTTAGATCATGCAGGTTAAACGCGCTCAGGGCGGGGGTGATATCGGACACCCCGTAAACCTTGGCCCAGAAATTCAGGTTTTCCGTCACCGTTAATGTGGATTTCAACCCGTCCGCATGGGCGCCATAGGTCAGATGATCCAGAGAAAGCGAAACATCGCCCTCAACCGCCGGCTGCAATCCGGCCAAGGTGCGCAGCATGGTGGTTTTGCCAATGCCGTTTGGCCCGCGCAGGATCAGGATTTGCCCCGCCGACAGGGTGAAACTGACGCCTTCCAGAATAACAATACCGCCGCGCGCGCAGGCCAGATTTGAAACGTTCATATCCATATTGCCCTCCTACCCCATCGCGGGCATTTGGCAAAGCCCGCAACATCAAGGTTTGGTCACTATACCGTCAAAAGAGCCGCGCCAATACGTCGCCCCTCGGCCAAAAGTACGTTATAGGTGCGGCAGGCAATCGGACTGGCCATGGGTTCAACACCCAATCCTTGGCTTTCCAAGGCTTCGCGCAGATCTTTGGGAATATAGACGGTTTCGGCACCGGTGCCGATAAACAGCACATCCAGACGGCCAATCAAATCTGTTAACGGCACGGTATCGGTAAAACCGCCCCACGCTGTCACAGAATCAGGCAAAACCAGAACAGGGTGTTCATAGACCGTGCCGCCAATACGGAAAAACCCTGCGCCATAGCCGTCAATCGGCAAACCTCCGGCAAATGTTGCTTCTTGAAACTTCATCTCATCCCTCAATCAAATATCGGCAATCCGCGGGCCGCTGACAGGGCAATCACCCCATACGCCACCATGCGATAAACCTTGTCCAGCTCGGGGCGAAATAACCATCCACCGATCACATTGGCAAGCAAATACGGCACCGCCAACACCAGCCCCGTCACCACCGCCGTGCCCACCAGATAGCCATTCAGATACAAAACCCCGATCATAATAAAATCACACAGCATCAGATAAAGCATCGTATTGGCACGGATCACTCGCGCCGGATGCGGGCTGGCCATATAAAGCATAATCACCGGCGGGCCGGGCAAGCCGACAAGCCCCGCCATAAATCCACCAAGCGCACCCGTGGCGTAGATCATCCAGCGTCGCAAAACTCCGCGATACCGAAATCCAGCCACCAGCAGGATCAGCAAAATCAGTGACAGGCCGGAAACACCATAGCGAAACGCATCAGGCTGGATCAGGCTTAACAGCCACACACCAAACGGCAACGCCACCAACACGCCCGCTGCAAGGCGCAGAACATCGCGCGGATGGCCTTCCCGCAGGGCGCGCGGCACGTTGGGCCATGGGCCAACCAGATCCATTATAATCAAGGTGGTAAGCGCCTCGAACGGGGATAAAAAATGCGCGGCAATCGGCAGATAAACCATCCCCGTGCCAAAGCCGGAAAAACCGCGCACCAAACCAGCGGCAAAAACGCCCAAGATCAGAAACCAGATGCCGTCGCTGGCGAAAACCTGCGCCAGCGCCTCCATTTAGGCGTCAATATTGGCGTATTGCCCGGACACCTTGTTGGCCGCTTCTTTTGACCAATCGCGTTTTACACCAAGGCGCAGCAGGATCGTCGAGGCAATAAACACCGACGAATATGTCCCCACAACAACGCCCCAAATCATCGCAAACACAAAGCCGCGGATCACATCGCCGCCCAGCACAAACAGCGCGGTCAACGCAATCAACGTGGTGACCGAGGTCATCACCGTGCGCGACAGGGTTTCATTGATCGACATGTTCAACACGCCTTTG
>CAMZKY010000060.1 GCA_947311455.1 uncultured Marinosulfonomonas sp.
GATACGCAGATCAAAACGATCCATCAGGGGGCCGGAAATGCGGCCCAAATAATCGTCGCCACATAGCGGAACACGGGCGCAGGCCCGCGACGGATCAGCCAGATAGCCGCATTTACACGGGTTGGCCGCAGCGACCAGCATGAAACGGCAGGGATAGCGCACATGCGCGTTGGCGCGTGCCACCACCACTTCGCCGGTTTCAATCGGTTGGCGCAAGGTTTCCAGTACGGTGCGCGAGTATTCAGGGAATTCATCCATGAACAACACTCCGTTATGGGCCAGTGATATTTCCCCGGGTTTGGCCCCGCGCCCGCCGCCCACAATCGCCGCCATGGAGGCCGTGTGATGGGGTTCACGAAATGGGCGTTCACGTGAAATGCCGCCTTCATCCAGCAGGCCCGACAGAGAATGGATCATCGAGGTTTCTAGCGCCTCGGACGGGGAAAGCGGCGGCAAAATCCCCGGCAAGCGTGCGGCCAGCATGGACTTCCCCGATCCCGGCGATCCGACCATCAGCACATGGTGCCGTCCTGCAGCGGCAATTTCAAGGGCGCGTTTGGCCCTTTCCTGCCCCTTAACATCGCGCATATCGCGACTGTGGTTTTGGCGCTGCACTTCGCCTGCCGTGGCGGGCATAATCGGCGCTTGACCGGTGAAATGGCGTAAAAGTTCGGCCAATGAATTGGCGGCGATCACTTGGGTTCCTCCCACCCATGCGGCCTCGGAGCCACACGATTTGGGGCATAAAAGCGCGCGATCATGTTCAGCCGCTGCCATGGCGGCAGGCAGTGCCCCGACAACCTGAACCAACGATCCGTCAAGCGATAATTCCCCAAGGGAAACAGTGGCTTCGACGTCCTCGGCGGGAATGATTTCGATGGCGGATAGCAGGGCAAGGGCGATTGGCAAATCAAAATGCGAGCCGGATTTTAGCAAATCCGCGGGCGACAGATTGATGGTGATCCGTTTGGATGGCAGCGCAATAGACATGGCAGTAAGCGCGGCGCGCACCCGTTCGCGGGCCTCGGAGACAGCTTTGTCGGGCAGGCCAACAATGGAAAAACTGGGCAAACCCGGCGACACCGCACACTGGACTTCGACCATGCGCGCGGTGATGCCCTCAAAGGCGACGGTGTGGGCGCGGGTAATCAAAAGGAGGCAAGTGCGTTAACCATAATACAAAATGGTTAACGTGAAGGGGGTTTAAGAAAGGTTAATTTTCCCACAAATAGCGACAAGTTACAGATAGATGCGCAGAAATATCCTGTGAAAAGCCGGAGAAACCCAAACCTTGAGGAATCCACGATTCCGGAATAGTGGATTCCTCAGGCGCGCCTTTTAGCGGCATTTTTTACGGATGGTTTTGCTTTATAAACAATAGAATAGCCAGTCGAACATTGATCAAGCCCGACAGGCTTCCTTTGTTGTTTCATCCTCGGAAAACCTTCCAAGGGGGGCTTTGGGTCAGAACGCAGAATCAGGCCACAGATTTACAATTCTGGCCAAGGGCATTTCCCCAGATCAAGCGCGTAAGGCACCGGATCATACGATCTTTTCAACCCGTCTGCGCGCCATTGCCGAAATGCAGCGTCCGCGAGATGTGCGTCAACATAGGCCTGCGCCGCATCATCAACCGGTAACCGGTACCCGGCAATCCGCGCCGCAACCGGCGCGTAAAACACATCAGCCAGCGAATATTTTCCAAATAACCACGGCCCGTCTGCGCCATGAATTCTGCGTGCCAATGCCCACAATTCCTGAATCCGGTTAAGATCGCCTTGCAAGGCCTCGGAAACCGGAAACCCCACATATTGGCTGTGAAGCTGCATCGGGCATTCGCTCCGAATGGCGTTAAACCCGGAATGCATTTCCGCAACCATCCAGCGTGCCAGAATGCGGGCCTTTTGATCCGCAGGCCACAGTCCGGCTTTGGGGTTTTGCTCGGCCAGCGTTTCGGCCATCGCCAAAGTATCGCCAACCGCATCCCCATTCGGTGTTTGCATCACCGGCACAAAGCGTGCAGGCGCCAAATGGGCCAGATCTTGTTTCATTGTGCCGTCGTATAAACCAGCCATTTCAACGCGATACGGGATGTCGAATTTTTCAAACATCAGCCAGCCGCGCAAAGACCAGCTCGAAAATGTCTGGTCGCCTATATAAAGTGTGTATGTCATCCGGTTAGGGTAACGGTGAATTTTACAAGAACAAGCCTAAAAATTTGATGCATTGCATAAGCAGATTTGATGAAAACCTGCGCGCTTTGGTGGCATTGTTTGCCAAAACCACGTCAGATATGGTGAACGAAGGAAGGTGAACAATGCATAGATTTACACGGTTAATTGCAATTCTGGCGGCTTTTTCCATGGCGCCCCCCGTCAACGCCCCCGCCAACGCTCAAGACATGCCAAACATCAGCTTTCCGATTTATGGCAACTGGTGCGGGCCGGATTATCCGTCGAATATCTATAACGCAGCTGGACCGATTGATCAGATTGATGCCGCCTGTATGCGCCATGATTTTTGCTATGCCGCGGCGGGCGATTTTAATTGCGGCTGTGATATCACCTTCTTGAATGAGCTGCGAAACGGGCGCTACCCTACACCCTATCACCAGAATTCGGCCCGCGCGATTTATGATGCGATTGCGCTTACGCCCTGCAATGACCCAAACGGGATGACGTTCAAACAGGCGATGTTTGCGATTGATCTATTGAATGACAGCCTCAACGGCAATGGCACACCGATGGATGTTCTGGAGCGTTGGAAAATCCTGCTGCTAGGCCCCTAGCTTTTCAAGTGCGGCGTGCCCCGCATGACGCCCCGTGGCAAAACACCCCGTCAACAAATAGCCCCCCGTCGGGGCCTCCCAATCCAGCATTTCGCCGGCGCTAAACATGTTGGGAATGGCTTTCATTTCCAACCCATCGGTCAACCCTGCAAATGCCACGCCCCCCGCAGTTGAAATTGCTTCGCCAATCGGGCGCGGACCGATATGTTTGATTTCAAGGGCTTTAATCACATGCGCGATCTGCTTTGGATATTTTGGCAAAGGATGCGCAAACTCCATCAACAGCGCCAGTTTTTCAGGGGTTAATCTCAACACCTTGCGCAAATGGTTTGTGAGCGATGCTTTGCCTTGCGGTTTGCCAATTTGCGTCGTGGTTTTGGCCAGCGTCCAATCGGGCAACAGATCAACAGTTAAAACCGCCCCGTCACGCATGGCCTTGGACATGGCGTAAATTCCGCCGCCTTCAATCCCGCGTTTTGAAATCACAAACTCACCCCGTGATTGCGTGTCGCCTGCTGTCAGCTTAACGCCCTTAATCGCACGGCCAAAATGTTTCTCCATATGGGCCGACCACGCCACGTCAAACCCCATATTGGCGGGCTTCAAGGCGCTGATTTCAACTCCTTTTTCCGCCAACAAACCTGCCCATGATCCGTTTGATCCCAGCTTGGGCCAGCTCGCCCCGCCAAGCGCCAAAATACAGGTTTTGGCGCTGATTTGTTGCAATCCATCAGAGGTTTCAAATTCAAACGCATCCGCCTGCCACCCGATCCAGCGCCACCGGTTTTTAAATTCCACATTCGCACCTGCCAGTCGCCTCAGCCACGCACGCAACAGTGGCGAGGCTTTCATCGCCTTGGGAAATACCCGCCCGCTGCTGCCGGTGAATATGTCTTGTCCCAACTGTTTAGCCCA
>CAMZKY010000061.1 GCA_947311455.1 uncultured Marinosulfonomonas sp.
CCCACCTTGCGCGCATCGGTCTTTTTACCCGATTGTTTGGCCAACCATTTACCCCATCGGGGCCACCATGATCCGGCATGAAATTCCGCCCCCGCCTGCCATTCATCTGGTGATTGCACATCAACATCATTGGTATAGTGGCCGTATTTCTTTTTGCTGGGCGGATTAACAATTCCGGCAATATGCCCGGATTCAGACAGGATAAACATTTTCGAGGCGCTGCCAAAATTGCGCCAGCCATTATAACTGGCCCGCCACGCCACAATGTGATCGGTTTCGCAGGCGATCGAACAAACAGGAATATCAATATCCCCAACCGAAAGATCTTCTCCACAAATCCGCAGCGTCTCTTTGCAAAACAGGTTGTCTTTGCAAAGCCAGCGCAAGTATTCAACGGCCATTCGACCCGGCAAATTTGTAGAATCGCCGTTCCAGTACAGTAAATCAAAAGCCGGCGGGGCCTGCCCCATCATGTAATTGCGAATAGCAGGGCTATACACAAGATCATTTGATCGTAAATAGGAAAAGGTTTTTGTCATAAACTTTGAATGCAAATATCCCGCCCGTGTGCATTCTGCCTCAAGGCCATTTACGAAATCATCCCCAAGGAAAACACTGATTTCCCCCTGATTTTCAAAATCCGTCAATGTGGTAAAAAATGTGGCGGATTTTACCGAATTATCACCGCGTTTTTTTAACAAGGCCAGCGTCACCGCAAACATCGCCCCCGCAATACAATAGCCAATGGCGTTCACCTGTTTTTCGCCGGTGATGGCCTTGACGGTTTCAATCGCGGGTAAATAGCCTTCCTCAATATAAGTATCCAACCCCACATCGCGGTAACTTGCGTCAGGATTCACCCAACTGACCACAAACAATGTATAGCCCTGATCGACGATCCATTTGATCAGGCTGTTTTGCGGTTTTAAATCCAGAATATAGAATTTGTTGATCCACGGCGGAAACAGGATCAGCGGGGTTGTATGCACCTTTTCGGTGCTGGGCGCGTATTGGATCAGTTCAAACATCCGGTTACGAAACACCACCGACCCCCGGCTAACCGCGATGTTTTTGCCCACAGTAAACGCGTCTTTGTCGGCCAGACGCACCAAGAGATCACCGTCGTTATCTTCGATATCACGCACAAGATTTTCCAACCCGTCCACCAAAGATTGCCCTTCGGTTTCAATTGCGCGGGTCAAGGCATCGGGATTGGTGCCTAGAAAATTCGTCGGTGACATCATGTCGATGATTTGCTGGCTAAAATATTCAATGCGTGATTTTTCCGCGTCGTCCAACCCCTCCACATCACGCACCGCCTTTTGGATGGCCGCTGCCGAGGATTGATATTGTTGCTTCACAAAATTGAAATACGGGTTGGTTTGCCACAAAGGATTCGCAAATCTTCGGTCTGTCGGGTGCGGATCATCGGGGGCCACCATGCTGCCATCGGCCAATTTTTGCTGCACCGCAGCGTAATGCCGCATCGTTTCACCCCAAAACCCGACTTGCTGCTCGATCATCTTGGCGGGGTTGGCCATTGCATCGGCCCAATATGCCCCCATCGCCCTGAAATAAAGGTCGGGGCTGGGGCCACTGATCGCTGGATCATCATTTTTTTTCGCCGCCATAGCCGAAATAAGCCGTGTAGAAAGCGCCTCGATCCGTGCTAAATTGGCATTCATTTTATCCAATTCAAGGTTTTCTGATGTATCATCGGTTGTCATAAACCCATTCCGGCCCTAAGTTCGCTGCAACTGCAGCATAGCGCCACACCTGCGTTAGGCATAGTATGAAGCGAAACGGCGGGACGATCAAATGCGATTTATGGCAACCTACGATCTGATGGAAACAATGCGCAACACCAACCAATGGATGGGCGCAACCGCGCGCGCTGTGGCCTCGAACCCAGCGATGAGCCTGTTTCCAAACCCGATGGCCAACTGGATGGCCGCGTGGGGCCAAGTGACCGAACGCAGTTTCGCGCGCATGGTGACCAAACCGGATTGGAACATCGCATCTGTCGTGGCCGAAGATGGCCGTGATCATCTGGTCGAAATTGAAATCTGTGTAGAACGCCCGTTTGGTGATCTGATCCATTTCGCCGTGCAGGGCCGCGAACCTAAACCGCGCCGCGTTTTGCTGGTGGCTCCGATGTCGGGCCATTACGCCACCTTGCTGCGTTCCACCGTCATCAGCCTGCTACCCGATTGTGAAGTTTACATTACCGATTGGCACAATGCCCGTGATATTCCGGTGTCTGAGGGCAAGTTCGACATTGAGGATTACACCCTTTATCTGGTTGAATTCATGCGCCACCTAGGGCCTGATATCCATGTGATTGCCGTCTGCCAGCCAGCCCCGCTTGCCCTTGCCGCTACGGCATATTTGGCCAAGCAAGATTCCGATGCGCAGCCCCGCTCGCTTACGTTAATCGGTGGCCCGATTGATCCCGACGCCGCCGCCACCGATGTAACGGATTTTGGCGCGCGCATCACCATGGGCCAGCTCGAAGAAATGGCCATCCAACGGGTCGGGTTTAAATATTCCGGTGCCGGGCGCATGGTTTACCCCGGCTTACTGCAACTGGCGTCTTTTATGGGTATGAACAGCGAGCGCCATTCCACTGCGTTCAAAGAACAAATTTCTCGCGTTGCCCAAGGTGAGGCCACCGAACACGATCATCACAACAAATTCTATGATGAATATCTGGCGGTGATGGACATGACAGCCGAATTTTATCTATCAACCGTGGATCGGATCTTTAAATCCGGTGAAATCGCCCGCAATGATTTCACCGTTGCAGGCCATAAAATCGATATCGGCGCCATCACCACCGTGGCGGTAAAAACCGTCGAAGGGGAAAACGATGATATCAGCGCGCCGGGCCAATGCATCGCCGCGCTTGATCTTCTAACCGGCCTGCCCGACAGCAAGAAAGCCTCGCATCTGGAACCAGGTGCTGGCCATTACGGGATTTTTGCCGGCAAAAGCTGGCGCAACAACATCCGGCCCTTGGTGCTGGATTTTATCGACGCGAATGCGAAATAAAGCACTTCGGCCCGGACAATCCGTAGGGTGGGGTTTCACCCCACCGTTGATGCGCATATGAAAATCGGCGGGCTGACCCCCGCCCTACAGCTGCGCCACATCTGGTGAAATATGGTGTATATATGGGGAAAGCGCATGTTGCGCCGGCAACCCTAAATGCAAATTGGCCTGATGATAGGCATCTTGCCATTCTTGCACGTCACTTGGACCACCCATATCGGTATCGCCAACAAACCCAACATATAATAAATGCGCATTCACGCCTTCTTGCCTTAACCACCATAAATGCGCCAAACGGTTGGTGTATTGATAATACTGTTCAGCCCAATTGTGCCGTTGCGAAATGCCCAGATCATCGCTGACCGCGCGCAGAGCCTGATCTATCTTGTGCCGTGATGCTGCCCCCGCTTTACACGGCGGCGAGATAAATTCAGCCAAATGCGCCTTGGCCTCTACCAGTATGCAGCCGCCGTCAAACACCCCAAGCGCATCCCATTGTGGCCCGCGATTGGGCCAGAACGCGCGTAATTCGGCGGCCAGATTTCCACAGCCAATAATATCCAGAAAGTCAGCATCGCTATATTCCGCAAAAACATCTTCAGCGACGGGCGATGCCCAGTTGACGGTCGGAAGGCTTTGCGGTTGCAAGACATCAGAATGACATTCGATCGCTCGCTGTATCCACTTTAGGCTGCCTTTTGTGCCAACAGGTTGAACCACACGCATGATGATATCCTTTTGGGCACTCTACGGAATATAAGATACCTTGTCTACAATCCGTAGGGTGGGGTTTCACCCCACCGTGTGCTTGTGCGTGAGTGTGTAATTTTACAAATGGTGGGGTCAAACCCCACCCTACATTGCCTTACTGATCCAGGAAACTGCGCAACTTTCTGCTCCGCGATGGATGCTTCAGTTTGCGCAACGCTTTCGCCTCGATCTGGCGAATACGTTCCCGCGTCACGCTGAATTGTTGCCCCACTTCTTCCAAGGTGTGATCGGTGTTCATGCCGATGCCGAACCGCATGCGCAGCACCCGTTCTTCGCGGGGTGTTAGCGACGACAAAACCCGCGTGGTGGTTTCTTTCAGGTTTTCCTGAATGGCGCTATCCAGTGGCAGAACCGCGTTTTTATCCTCAATGAAATCCCCCAGTTGGCTATCTTCTTCGTCGCCAATCGGGGTTTCCAGTGAAATCGGTTCCTTGGCGATTTTCATCACCTTGCGCACTTTTTCCAAAGGCATTTGCAGTTTTTCGGCCAATTCCTCGGGCGTTGGCTCGCGGCCAATTTCATGCAGCATCTGGCGGCCTGTGCGCACCAATTTGTTAATGGTTTCAATCATATGCACCGGAATACGGATGGTGCGGGCCTGATCGGCAATCGAACGGGTGATCGCCTGACGGATCCACCATGTAGCATAGGTTGAAAATTTATAGCCACGGCGATATTCAAATTTATCCACCGCTTTCATCAGGCCGATATTGCCTTCCTGAATCAGATCAAGGAATTGCAGCCCGCGATTGGTGTATTTTTTCGCAATCGAGATCACCAGACGCAAGTTGGCTTCGACCATTTCTTTCTTGGCTTGACGCGCCTCTTTTTCGCCCTTTTGCACCTGTTGCACGATGCGGCGGAATTCGGGGATATCAAGGCCGATATACTGGCCCACCTGCGCCATCTCGGCGCGCAGTTCCTCGATTTTTCCGGTTGAACGTTCAAGCAGCGCTTCCCAGCCACGGCCAGATTTTTCCGCCATCCGTTCCAGCCATTTCGGATCAAGCTCGTGATCGCGGTAGGCCTCGATAAATTCGCGCCGGTTGATGCGCGCCTGATCGGCCAGTTTTACCATGCGGCTGTCGATCGACATAATCCGGCCATTGATGCCGTAAAGCTGATCAATCAGGGCTTCGATCCGGTTGTTGTGCAAGTGTAATTCATTCACCAGAACCACAATTTCGGATCGCAATTTCTGGTATTCTTTTTCGGATTTTTTGGAAAAACTTTCATCATGGTTCAGAGTTGCGGAAATCCGGATATCCTGAATTTCAGACAGTTTTTCAAAATCCCGCGCGATCAGATCAAGGGTTTCCAGAACCCGTGGTTTCAGTGCCGCCTCCATCGCTGCCAGCGACATATTGGCCTGTTCTTCTTCGTCGTCATCATCATCGTCTTGCACAATCGGGTTGCCGTCCGCGTCCAGCTCGGGTTTGGCTTCCTCGGCTTTGGCAACCGGGGCGCCAACCACAGGCGCAACAACGGGTTCTTCGTCATCCTCGCCCATAATGTTGCCAAATGTGGTTTCCAGATCAATCACATCGCGTAGCAGGATTTCTTCTTCCAACAGCTCGTCACGCCAGATGGTGATCGCGTTAAACGTCAGCGGGCTTTCGCACAGGCCCAAGATCATCGTATTGCGGCCAGCCTCGATGCGTTTGGCGATGGCAATCTCGCCTTCGCGTGACAGCAATTCCACACTACCCATTTCACGCAGATACATGCGCACCGGATCATCGGTGCGATCCAGCTTTTCGCCGCCCGTCGGGGCAACCGCAACGTCACGCGTGCCGGATGCCGCCACAATATCCGTTACAGTTTCTTCTTCTTCGTCCTCGATGATGTTGATGCCCATTTCAGAAAGCATCGACATCACGTCTTCGATCTGTTCGCTGCTCACCTGCTCCGGGGGCAGAACCTTGTTCAGCTGGTCATAGGTGATATAGCCTTTGGCCCGCGCCTCGGCGATCATCTTTTTAACGCCAGCTTGGCTTGTATCTATGATATCATCGGAGTGGTCAGCAGTTTTCGAAACTTTGGTATCTTTGGCGGCCATCTAGATTGGTCCTTTCAGGGACAAAGTGATTCGATTCTTCGGTTAAATCGAATCAACACGTCGAATCACTGATTCGCAAGACGTTTACCTTGATTTCTTTACGGCTTCCTCACCAAAGCGTTCACTTTTCGTCAGAAGTTTCAGAATTGCTACTTTTGTCACGGCCCATTCGGGCCAGAAGCTGCGAAAACGCGTCTTTTTCACCTTTGTCGATCTGCACCCCATTGGCCGCGGTTTCAAAAACCGCTTTGTCTTCGGTTTCACTACGCACAGCCTTGTTGCGCGCCTCAGCCGCTTGTTTCAGGCGCCACGTCAGTTTTTCATCCACAAGGCCGGAGATATCTTCAACGGCCTCGTCAATCTCAAGCTGGATGCCACGTTCCGATTCCAGCTTGGCCAATTCTTCCGCC
The DNA here is from genome assembly GCA_947311455.1 of uncultured Marinosulfonomonas sp. Classification (GTDB taxonomy): domain Bacteria; phylum Pseudomonadota; class Alphaproteobacteria; order Rhodobacterales; family Rhodobacteraceae; genus Profundibacter. The sequence goes on from CAMZKY010000061.1 coordinate 6,292, forward strand.
ACGCAGGTCGTGGCAATTTCAACATCACCCGGATTGCGCACGGATGGAATGATTTGCACATGTTGCGGCGCAAACAGGGCCTCGTAATCCGGCCCTGCAATCTGGGCAATCTTATCCGACAAATCATCGCACGCCCCAAACCGAAGCAAACAATCACGGATGTTGCGGTGGCCGATATCCACCATTTCCAGCCGTTCAAGCGCGCTTTCGAAATCTTCCAAAATCTGCGGATGCAACACCAGCGTCGCCAAGATCACCGTTTCGCGCAAATGCCGTGTAGAGGCCGCATTGCCCCCTGCCAAAAGCGATGATTTGGTGCTGGCCTGCACTGGGTCAAAGCGGGGTTTCCACTGCCCCTTGGGTTGCCATTTTTGCCCGCCGTTTTTGGCCGCGGGCGCAAACAATTTCCACCGTTTGTCTTTGATCGCCTGCCCGTAATGGCCACGTATGGACGGATCGCGAATAGTTGAAATCGCGGTGCGCAGCTTTTTATCCAGCGCCGCCTTACGTTCGGGACTGTCAAACACACCGCCCTCAACCTCGCGTTGCCAAAGCAGATCAACCATCGGCAGGGATCCATCAAGCAGCTTGCGCATCGCGCTTTTGCCCTGCTGTTTCAGCACATCATCAGGATCAAGCCCCTCGGGCATCAAGGCAAAGCGCAGCGATTGCCCGGCCTCAAGCAAGGGCAACGCCAGATCAACCAGACGCATTGCGGCGTTTAATCCGGCCTTGTCCCCATCCAGCGCAATCACCGGCTCGGGCGCAATGCGCCACATCATTTGCAACTGGTTTTCGGTGATCGCCGTGCCCAAAGGTGCAACGCAGGCGTCAAACCCGGCCTCGGCCAGTGCAATCACATCCATGTATCCTTCGGCCACAATCAGGGTTTGCCCCTTACCCGCCGCCGCGCGGGCATTCTTGAGATTATAAAGCGTGCGGCCCTTATCAAACAGCGGCGTTTCCGGCGAGTTCAGATATTTCGCCCGCGCATTCGGATCAAGCGCACGGCCCCCAAACGCAATCGCACGGCCCCGCACATCACGAATGGGGAAAATGATCCGCCCCCGAAACCTGTCATATGGATCGCGCCCGTCATCAGGGCGCGCCGCAAGACCCGCGTCAATGATCAAATCCGGCGCAATGCCCTTGCCCGATAAATAGGCAAACACCCCTTGGCGCGCATCTGGCGCATAGCCGATATCCCAGCGATCCTGAGCCGCCTCGTCCAGCCCGCGCCCCGCCAGATAATCACGCGCACTTGCCGCCGCGCCGGTTTTTAATTGCAAGCGAAAATACTGCACCGCTTGCTCCAGCACCTCGATCAACTGGGTGCGGTAATCAGCCTTTTCCTGCGCTTTTGGATCTTGTTTGGGCACCGGCATTCCGGCTTCGGCCGCAATGATTTCTACCGCTTCCATAAAACCGACATTTTCAGTTTCGCGCACAAATGAAATCGCATCGCCTTTGGCGTGGCAGCCAAAGCAATAGTAAAATCCTTTTTGATCATCGACGTGAAAGCTGGCGGTTTTTTCGTGATGGAACGGGCATGGCGCCCACATATCGCCTTTGCCCTGATTGGATTTCCGTTGATCCCACATCACCTTGCGGCCCACCACTTGCGACAGCGATGTGCGGGTGCGTAATTCATCCAGAAATCCGGGCGGCAGGCTCATGTGTGATTCCGTGTGTTGGTCAGGTTTCGAAGTTACGCCCTAATGGGGAACGGGGCAATTCATAAAGTGGTGCAGCTTGCTTTGAGTGCCGTTTGACAGCTTTTTGAGACGGTTGAGGAATCCAGGATTCCGGAATCCTAGTTTATTTAGAACATCTATTCACCAATGTAAAATTTCGTGCCACGTCTGTGAATGAGCATTTTGTATGGAAAAATGCCATACGCTTGCCATACGTTTGCCATACGTTTGCCATACAGCGAATTCAGCGTGCTGCGACGGTTTTCATTGCCTCGGTCAAGTCTTCTACCAACGTGCGGGCAAAGCTGCGCATCACCATCAGATCAAACGCGTTTGCACCAACCCGTGTGATCGAAACGTTAAGATGATTGATCATGCTTCGTGCCGTATAGCCGCGTTTGAAATGGTGCGCGCGCACATCAATCGGCGTCAGACGCGCCAGTACTTTTTCACTGTCATCGCCTGCAACGCGCACAATCACCCAGCCGTCTGACTGATCAACAATAGCAGCGTGTTTTGCTGTGATTTTTTCAGGCGCGGGGCCAATCAGAAACGCGGTGTCATGGCTCATCCAAATCAAACGATTTCCGTCCTTACCCGTGGCGCGATTGGCGTTTGGGTATTTGTGGGGTAATACCGCATTTAATTCTGTATAGTTGTTGTTTTTATTGGCCTTAAAGGGCGAAATGGATGTGATGCCTTGGGGAATGATCTCTGAAATATCGCAATGACCAAGCGATATGGGAAGCCACAGATCCAACGGAGAATTTGCTGTTAGTTCAACCACGAATACGCCTTCCTTCCGGATCATAAAACACTGGGTCGCACACCTCGCATATGGTGGTAACTTTGCGCAAATGATCCACCATTTTCACCTGTTCGCCAATGCGTGCAAAACCGTTATTTAGCAATGCAATCGCCAGATTGGTGCCAAATGTAGGTGAAAATCCAACGCTGGTAACATGACCCAAATCGTTAACGCGGCTCGCATCATCATCAACCTCAAACAAATGCGCCCCCCCCGTTAGCATTTTACACGCGCCCGCAGGTTTCAGACCAACCATTTGCATCCTCTCAGTGCGGGTTAATCCCGGACGCATAGCTGCATTTTTTCCTATGTAATCAATATCTTGCTTGGCGATTTTACCCATCCCCAAATCATCCGCTGTCACACGGCCATTGATTTCCGCATGGGTTAAAAAGCCCTTTTCAATCCGCAAAACATTCAACGCCTCAAGCCCGTAAGCCCCGCCACCCATGGGTTTGGCATGGTGCAAAAGCTGCTCAAATAGTGAGGCCCCAAATCGCGCAGGAACCGCAATTTCATAGGCGTGCTCACCCGAAAACGATATCCGAAATACCCGTCCTTCGACACTGCCAATTTTGATTTTTCCACATCCCATAAACGGTATTTTATCGTTATTTATCTGCGTATTAACAATCTGATTAATAAGATCACGCGCCTTTGGCCCCGCTACAGCAAACTGCGCCCAATGGTCTGTCACTGATGAAATATGCACATCCCACTCAGGTTTCAAAACCTGCGCGACAAATTCCAGATGCTGCATCACCTGGCTTGCGGCGGAAGTGGTTGTGGTAATTAAAAACTGCTGTGCAGCCAACCGCGCACAAGTGCCATCATCCATTACAAACCCGTCTTCGCGCAGCATCAGCCCATAACGCACGCGCCCCACCTTTAGGCTCGACATCCGATTTATATAAATAAAATCAATGAATTGCGAAGCATCTTTGCCTTGGATATCAATTTTTCCAAGGCTGGAAACGTCACAAATTCCAACCGCCTCACGCACCATACGCACTTCGCGATCACAGCTTTCGCGCCACTTGGTTTCACCCTCGATCGGGAAATACAAAGGCCGGTGCCACAACCCCGTCTCAACCATTGGCGCAGCCATTTCCACGGTTTGGTCATGCGACGTCATATATCGATGTGGCGCAAACCCTTGGCCCACCCCACCAGCGCCCAATGTAGACAATCCAACAGGGGCAAATGGCGGGCGAAACGTGGTTGTTCCCGTGGCGGAAATGGATTGCCCCATCGCATCTGAAAGCACGGCCATCGCATTGATATTGCTATTTTTTCCCTGATCAGGTGCCATGCCTTGCGTGGTGTAGCGTTTCATATGTTCAACAGAACCAAACCCTTCACGCACGGCCAGATCTATGTCTTTGGTGGTGATATCATTGGCAAAATCAACCCACGCCCGGCCTTTGGCCTTAACCTCCCACAAAGGTGTAGCCTCAAGCGCCTCGTCGCCGGTAATTGGCAGGGGCATTGACGGGGCTTTCATCCCCAAAGCATCCAACACCAGCTTTGCACGATAGATCCCCGATTTCATTGCGCCTTTGGTCCCAAATATCCCTGCCGCAGCCCCGGCAACTTGCAAGCCCGCCGCATTCTTGGGATCAGGTACAAACGCATTTAGCATGTCGTTCCAAATCGGTTTGCCGCCCAGATGACAGCTAAGATGCACATTGGGATTCCAGCCGCCCGACATGGCCAGACAGTCGACGTTGATCTGCTTGACGCCGGATTGGGTTTGCACGGAAATTTGCTCAATCCCTTTGCGCCCGTTGGTATCAATCACTTGCGCGCCGCGATAAACCGGATAGTCAGCAGCGTCGGTCGAAATATCGCTCCGACTATCAATCATTGCCGCCACCTCAACACCGGCCGAAACCAGATCTTGCGCTGTGCGGTGGGCATCATCATTATTACCAAACACCGCCACCCGTTGCCCCGCCACCACACCGAAATTGTGCAAATAGCTGCGCACCGCACTTGCCATCATAATATTGGGCCGATCATTCATCGGAAAGGCAATCGGGCGCTCAATCGCCCCCGCGGCCAAAATACCGTGGCGCGCGGAGATCCGCCAAAAGGTTTCGAAAGGCGCGTCTATATCGGGGCGATCCAGATGGCCCGATACGCGCTCCACCGCACCATAGGTGCCTTGATCGTAAACGCCCGTCACCGTTGTGCGTGTCATTAAGCGCACATTGCCCATCGTGACAAGTTCTTCCAGAACATCCGCAACCCAATCCATCGCGGGCGCACCGTCAAGCACCTGATTTTCAAACAAAAACCGCCCACCCATTTCGGCGTTTTCATCCACCAAAATTACATCGGCCCCTGCCCGTGCCGCGGTTAACGCCGCCATTAACCCCGCAGGGCCAGCGCCGATAATCAGCACATCACAATGGCCATAGGCCTTGTCATATTTGGCCAGATCCGGCACGCCAGACAATGCCCCAAGGCCTGCCGAGCGGCGGATGATCGGCTCATACACACGTTCCCAAAACGCCCGTGGCCACATGAAAGTTTTATAATAAAACCCCGCCGATAAAAACCGTTGGAACAGATCATTTACCGATAACAGATCACGATCCAGCGATGGCCATGCATTTTGACTGCGCGCCTCAAGCCCCGTGTAAATTTCCTGCATTGTGGCGCGCATATTCGGCGTTTGCGCCCCGCCCTGGCCGATGGTAACCAGCGCGTTCGGTTCCTCGGATCCGGCGGTTAAAATCCCGCGCGGACGGTGATATTTAAAGGAGCGCCCAATCAATTTCACATCATTGGCGATCAGCGCCGAGGCAAGCGTATCGCCCGGATGGCCACAATATCGTTTCCCGTCAAACGAAAACGGCACCGTGACACCGCGATCAATCCGCCCGTATCCATCAACCCGCATCGCGCACCTCATCTTTTGCCACCGCGACCCGTCCAATCACATGGCTAACGGTATCTCGCATCACGATCAGCCACACACCACATCCCGCAACATGCTGCCACAGCTCTTGCGACACACCCGCTGGGTTATCGCGATTGTGCAGATAATCATCCCAATCAGCGCCCCATTCCTCGCTGTCAGGGCACGCCAGTTTAGTGCCTTTGAAATAGAATTCCCGTAAATCCCGTTCCCCGCATAAGGGGCAATTGATCCGCATGATGTGCTCCTTGTTTAATGCAGGTTGTGTTGGCTTCCGGTGCCTTCTTCGTCAATCAGATCACCAGCATTAAACCGGTTTAATCGGTATTTTGCAGCGGGCGCATGGTGATTTCCCGTTGCCAAAAGATGGGCAAATGAAAACCCTGATCCGGGCACGGCCTTGAACCCGCCATAACACCAGCCCGCATTTAAAAACAGGCCGTCAATATGGGTCTTGTCGATAATCGGTGATCCATCTGGCGTCATGTCCATAATCCCGCCCCATGATCGCAGCAGTTTGGCCTTGCCGATCATCGGCATCAACGCCATTGCGGCCTCGGCCACATGTTCGGCGCGGGGAAGATTGCCGCGTTGGGCGTAAGACGGGTAATAATCCAAATCGCCGCCAAACACCAAACCGCCCTTGTCGGATTGGGAAATGTAAAAATGCCCCATTCCAAAGCTGATCACGGTGTCGATCACCGGTTTCAGGCCCTCGGTAACAAAGGCTTGCAGAATATGGCTTTCAATCGGCAAGCGCATCCCTGCCATCGCCGCCACTTGGCTAGAACGCCCTGCCACCACGATGCCCAGCTTTTTCGCGCGTATCGCCCCGCGTGTGGTTTGCACCCCGCACACTGCGCCGTTTTCAATGTCAATGCCGGTGACTTCGCAGTTTTCAATCAAATCGACGCCGCGCTGATCCGCGCCCCGCGCATACCCCCACGCCACAGCATCATGACGGGCTGTACCACCACGCGGATGATACAACGCACCAAAAATCGGAAAACGCGTGTTGCCAAAATCGAGATAAGGCAAGCGCTTGCGCAATTCATCACGGCCAAACAGAATAGCATCATCACCCTGATTAATCATCGCATTGCCAACGCGGGCAAAGCCGTCGCGCTGGCCATCGGAATGAAACAAACGGTAGGTGCCACGTTGGGAATGCATGATGTTGTAATTCAGCTCGTTTTCCAGCGTTTCCCATAATTTTAGGGAATAAGAATAAAACTCGGAATTTCCAGGTTGTGAGTAATCAGCCCGCACGACAGTGGTGTTGCGGCCAATATTACCGCCGCCCAGATAGCCTTTCTCAAGCACCGCAATATTTGTCAGGCCGTGTTCTTTGGCCAGATAATACGCCGTCGAAAGCCCGTGCCCGCCACCGCCGATAATTATGATGTCATATTCAGGTTTGGGTTCGGGTTTGCGCCACTGGGGTTTCCAGCCTTTGTTTCCCGTCAAACCCTGCTTGATCACCTGCCAACCGGAAAACCGCATAGCACCCCCACCAATGTTTGCTTTACACAAGCAAAATCAGTGAATATTTGCAAACGGAAAGCGACTTAAATGGCCGCTTCCCGTATTTTTACCAATGTTTTTTACAGCCCTTTGGCGGTATAGGCTTTGGCCACCCGCGAAATCGCCACGATAAACGCGGCTGTGCGCAGATCCGGCACATCATCGCGGCTGTTCCACACCTCGGAAATCGATTGGTAAGCGATGCGCATAGTGTCATCCAGCCCCGAGCGCACAAGCTCAAGCTCATCGGCCCCGCGCAGATATTTATCTTTGAAATCCGGTGACATCGACCATTTTTCACCCATAAACGCATCTAGGCGCTCCAATTCGTTCACCAAAAGCTGATGGCGTGTTTCTTCTTGGCGGCGTTGCATACGACCAAATCGGATATGGCTTAGATTTTTCACCCACTCAAAATACGATACCGTCACCCCCCCCGCATTGGCATACATATCGGGAATGATAATCGTGCCCTTATCACGCAGAATTTCATCGGCACCCGCGGTAACCGGGCCATTCGCGGCCTCGATAATCAAGGGGGCCTTGATCCGGTCGGCGTTGTTCAGATTGATCACAGATTCAAGTGCGGCAGGGATCAAGATATCGCATTCCGCCTCAAGCAACTTGGAGCCGTCTTCGGCATAGTCGGCACCGGCAAAACCTTTGACCCCGCCATGTTCGCCGATATGTTGGTACACCGCTTCGACATCCAGACCGTTCTCGTTATACAGGGATCCGTCGCGTTCGATAATACCGGTGATTTTTGCACCGTCTTCCTCTTGCAGGAATTTCGCCGCGTGATAGCCCACATTGCCCAATCCTTGCACCACAATCCGTTTACCGCCCAAAGTATCGGTTAAACCTGCCGCAGCTTTGTCTTTGGGATGGCGGAAGAATTCGCGCAACGCGTATTGCACCCCGCGCCCCGTGGCCTCGACACGTCCGGCGATACCACCCGCATGGGGCGGTTTGCCGGTGACACAAGCCCTGGCATTAATGTCGGTTGTGTTCATTCGCGCATATTGATCGGCAATCCATGCCATTTCGCGCTGTCCGGTGCCCATATCAGGGGCCGGTACGTTTTGGCTGGGATTAATCAGATCTCGTTTGATCAGCTCATAAGCAAATCGGCGCGTGATGGTTTCCATTTCTTTTTCGTTATATTTGCGTGGATCAATGCGCAAACCGCCTTTTGATCCACCAAATGGCGCTTCGACCAAGGCACATTTATAGGTCATCAATGCCCCCAGCGCCTCGACCTCATCTTGGTTAACACCCATAGAAAACCGGATACCACCTTTGACGGGTTCCATGTGCTCGGAATGCACCGAACGATAGCCGGTGAATGTTTCAATTTTCCCGCGTAAACGCACGCCAAAACGCACCGTATACGTGGCGTTTACAACACGAATTTTTTCTTCGAGTCCTGGCTCAAGTTCCATTAATGCGACCGCGCGATTGAACATCATATCAACAGATTCACGGAAACTTGGCTCTTTGATTGCAGACATTTCTCTCTCCTAAAATGCAGGGCGCAGAATCACGCACCTTCCAGCAATACTGCGTCAATACGCCTCACAACTTGGAAATACACCTAAATAATCACACCTCATCGCGCAATAATATTTCAATAATTACACCAATAGGAGATCTCAGCATAACCCGACTTTGCGTTACATCAAGGGTGTCTCTCGTATGAAACCGGTATTTTGCCCCCTCAAAGCCACCATTTTGTGGTTTTCGAATGGAATTATCTGATTTTAAACACACTCATCCTGCGCAACTCTGATCTGGTAGGCCATAGAGGGTCAAAAACTTGACCCCTTTGCGAACATTATGGGTGATGGCTGCCATGCCGTAGGCGGCCATTGCCGGCAGCGCATGTTTACATGCATGGGGGGGGTATAGGTGATATCCGTCTCCCAGAACCTGTCAGGCGCATCCACATCAAACTGACGGCTCAGCGGATTACCACCACAACCGAAGGCTTGCCGCGATACTTGCCGGGACGCCGTTTATAGCCAATCTGGGCTTTCGGAGGGGATGGCAGGCGTTTTTGAGGATGGGCCAAAGGCCAAGGAACCCGAGATAGACGTTAAAACCCTGCATGCGAAGGTCTGGAAGTTAACTCTGGAAAATGATTTTTTGTCTGGTGCGCTCGGCAAGACCGGTCTATTGGCGGGCGCAAAGAAATGATGGATCGGCAGCATGATTTGAGCCTGACGCGCCAGTCTTGCCTGCTGGGCATTAGCCGTGGCAGCGTGTATTACAAGCCTCGCCCGACCTCGCAAACGGACCTTGCTTTGATGCGCCGGATTGACGAATTGACGAATTGACGAATTGTACATGGATTTTCCGTTTGCGGGAAGCCGAATGCTGAAAGATCTTCTATGCCAAGAGGGCTTCACGGTTGGCCGCTTGCATGTGGCCACACTGATGAAAACCATGGGGATCGAGGCGATTTGTCGCCGCCCCAACACCCCGAAACCGCACCCTGAGCACAAGATTTACCCATATTTTCTAAGAAATATGGCGGTAACGCGGCCCAATCTGGTATGGGCAATGGACATTACCCATGTGCCGATTCGACGCGGGTTTGTCTATCTGGCAGCGGTGATTGACTGGTTCACCCGCAAGGTTTTGGCCTGGCGGGTGTCAATTACGCTCGAAACCGCATTTTGCATTAAAGCGGTAGAAGATGCCATGGCGCGCCACGGTAGGCCGGAAATATTCAACACCCCCTCTCGGGCATTGCTGCGCAATACCCGAGAGGGCAATGGATCAAGGCTCCCAGTTCACTTCGCTCGACTTCATCAAGCTGTTAAAAGGCACCGAAATTTCCATCTCGATGGACGGCAAAAGCGCCTGGCGCGATAACCGGATGATCGAGCGGTTCTGGCGCAGCATAAAATACGAGGAGATTTACCTGCATGCCTACACAAACGTTCCTGAAGCCCGTGCAGGCATCGGGAAATACATAAAATTCTACAACCAAAGGAGGCCACATTCGTCGCTTGCAGGGAAGATCCCAGATCAGGCATACTTCAATCAGCCAAAACCAATTCCGGTGGCGGCGTAGAAAATGCAGATTTCCACGTAAGAAACCCAAGGATACTGTTCAAACAAACCGAGCCACCTCACCCGCCTATGGCTGGGTAAAAAAGGGCACAAACCCCGCGATTAAAACCACGACGGGGCGCGGGCGGGTTAATATCCACGGCGCACTGAACCTCGAAAATTTCGACGCCCCCATCGTTGCGCCCGCCATGGTCGACGGCGCGAGTGCCGTGCAATTATTGGCCAAAATCGAGGCGCGAAACCCCGAAAAACGCATTATTCACGTAATCTGGGACAATGCCGCCTACCATAAAGGGCCGGATGTCAGGGCGTTTCTGGCGCGCAAAACCTGCCGCATCCACCTGACCCAGCTGCCGCCCTATTACCCACATCTCAACCCCGCTCTCAGGCATGTAAACACGCCCTGCGCGCAGCGATAGAGCGCCACTGGGCCGTCATGCACCGTCACGTCACCCACAAACGATGTTACCCGACGCCAACGCAATTCACCGCTGCAATCCTGAGGTTTTTTCGCGAAACGGTGCCAAAATACTGGTGCGACTTCCGAAGCCAAGTCGCCGATAATTTTCGCATAATCTCAAACCAAAACTTTCGGGTTTTGGAGTGAATTGTGTATATAGACCTTTCATGCACGCGAGGCGCGTGAAATGTTAATGCATTTATCCCCGTCAAGCTAATGCAAAAAAGCAATATATCCTGCGATCAGTGGCATACCTAAACTGTGTCTCGACCATCCGCATTTAAAAACAAACGTTGCAATTTGCAAAACTCTCTTGAATTCGCATTAGCTCTATGCACAACTCGCTCCACTTATAGGAGACTCACTATGCACCCCAATCCCGTTTTCAAAACCCAGTCGGATGAAATGAATACCACGTTTGCCCGTGAACGCGGGTTTGGCATTTTAACGGTTAATGGCGGAAACGGACCGTATATTGCCCATGTTCCGTTTTGTTTGGCCGAAGACGGAAAAACCGCAACGCTGCATCTGATGCGCTCCAACGTGATCACCCGCAATTGCAGCCAGCCCTTGCCCGGCTTGATCGCGGTCTCCGGCCCCGACAGCTATATTTCGCCCGATTGGTACGAGGCGGACAATCAGGTGCCCACGTGGAATTATACCGCCGTGCATCTGCGTGGCACTTTGACCATGTTAGAACAGAATGCCTTGCGCGAAGTCCTTGACGAATTGAGCGCCGAATTCGAAAATCGTCTGACACCGAAAACACCTTGGACAAATGACAAGGTCACCCCCGATGCTCTGGAACGAATGATGCGGATGATTGTGCCGTTCCGGTTTGAAATCCAATCTGTTGAAGGCACATGGAAGCTGGGGCAAAACAAACCGGATGCCGCCCGCCAAAATGCCGCCAAGCAAGTGCGCGCCTACGGGATAGGCCAAGACACAGGCATGCTTGCGGCCTTAATGCAAACGCCCCCCCACACACAAGAAACAATTCCTAAAAAGAGTGATGATATTTAGGTTTGCAGCTGCAAACGCTTGCGCATGGCCATTGTCCAAGCCATCAATTTGACAGATATCAAGGTGCAATTCGTTTAAAGGCCCTATCTAAATCAAAGTGCGCGCCCATTGGGTTCGCTTATCTGCGAATAGCAACCGATTTATAGCGAGCAAGCACCCCAAGATGACACTTACTGACAAGCTGACCCAACCCGTTTTCATTGATGGGGCATGGATACGTCCCCTTATTCAAGGTGGGAAAGGCGTTGGCGCAACCAACGGTGCTAGCGCTGGCGCATGGGCGGCCGAAAATGCAGCCGGAACAATCGCCGCGATTGGTGCCGCCATCGGATATGATAAAAACGGTCGTGAAATTCCGTATTCCTATACGTCTAAAACCCGCCATGGGCGTTTTGAAGAGATGTTGGAATTGTCAATAAAAGGCTGCCTGTTGCAAGTTGATATGGCACACGCCGCGCGCAAGGATCAGGGCCGCATCCGGATAAATTTCCTAAAAATGGCGGGTGGTTCAACTCGCGTTATGCGCGACGTTTTGTCCGCCACCCGCCTGCCGGATGGAACTAATAAAATCCACGCCGTGACAATGGGCGCGGGCCTTGCATCAGAAGAAGACGCACAAATTTGCGCTGATTCCGGTGTTTATCTTGATCCGATCATTTCCAGCGTTATGGCGTTAAAAGTATTGTTAAGCCGCAGTTTTAAACATTGGAAAGGCCGTTACGCCGACGTCATTGGTGCCGTGGTCTATGAGGATCCTTGGCTTGCAGGCGGTCACAACGGAATCACCAGCCGCGAAAACCCAGACGCGCCACAAGACCCGTATGAACGGGTCAAAGCCTTGCGCAAAATCATGAACAGTAACGGAATGCAGGATGTTGCGATCATCATGGCCGGTGGTGTTTGGTATTTGCGCGATTGGCAAGACTGGCTTGAGAATCCTGAAATCGGCCCGATTGCCTTTCAAATTGGCACGCGGGATTTGTTAACCAAAGAATGCCCAATCAGTGATGAATGGAAAGGCCTTTTGTTCGAGATGAAGGAAAAAGATGTGGTGCTTAATAAATTCAGCCCCACGGGGTTTTATTCATCCGCCTACAAAAATGGTATGATGCGCGAATTATCCGATCGATCAAAACGGCAAGTGCCCTATGCACAAGAGTTCTCCAACAGCATGAATGAACCCGTCGAGGGGGTGGGCGTGCCGGTTAACAAATATCGCATTTCACCTGATGACAAAACAAAGGTTGATGCGTGGATCGCGCAAGGGTTTTCAACCCCTATTGCCACGCCGGATAACACAATCATTTTTGTCACCAAGGAAAAAGAACTGGAAATCAAATCCCACAGAGCCGAATGTGTTGGCTGCATCTCCACCTGCAAACTTAGCACATGGTGCGAAGATGCCAGCAAGAAATTCTCAACAGGCAAGCGCCCTGACCCACGGGTTCACTGCATTCGTAAAGGATTGCAGGCGGCAATTGCCGGTGATGATCTGGATAACGCGCTGATTTTCTCGGGGCATAATGCGTTTATGGCGGCGGGTGATGCGTTTTATCATGGTGAAGATGGCGGGGTTTTCATTCCCACGGTCAAACAACTTATTGAGCGCCTGACCACTGGCGATTAGAGTCTAGGGCTGGGACTTTAAATCACACTTACAACAAACAAAAATCACATTGACGTAATCAGGGCAATCGCATTTGAGTTTTGACAAAGACATTTGAATGGATTCTTGATGTTCTATCACGATATGGAGCTTCAAGATGTCAGGATTAATGCGTCATACCCCGTGTCCTTGAGCACCTGAAGACATGCTTGACGTTTTGAGCGTTTAAACTTCTGATATCAGCATGACCGCCCCCGTTTTTTTCTGATACCGACGGCCGCGAGCTTTTGCCCTTACGTAAAGCGCCTGTTGTGGTCGCGGGTGTTCTTTACCCACAACCGATGTTACCCCTCGTAAGCCAAATTCACTGCCGCAATCCTGAAGTTTTTCCGCGAAACCGTGCCCAAATACTGGCGCGAATTCCGAAGCCAGGTCACCGATAACTTCCGCATAATCTCTAGAGACCTCAGCATAACCCGCTTTTACATCACATCAAGGATACAAATCCGTTTGGTGGATGTAATTGGGCAGCCTAAATCGGGAATTTATTGTTTTTCGAATGGGTTTTCGTGATTTCAGGCGGACTTATCCTGCAAATTCGGGCTCCGGC
>CAMZKY010000062.1 GCA_947311455.1 uncultured Marinosulfonomonas sp.
AAATCCGATTGTGGCGAATTGCGGTTTATGTCGCGTGACGAACATCTGTTTGACCGCGCCTTCAAGCCCCCCAGCCTGCGCGGTGTTGCCGATCGCGCGCCCTATATGCACGCTGGCCAAATCGCGACCCTTCCGTTGGTGATCGAACATTACAACCGCGCGCCACCTGCGGTAAGTGGCCATTCCGAGATTGAGCCCTTGCACCTGAGCACCAAAGAAAAAGCCGCGCTGTTGGCATTTTTGAAAACGTTGTAGGGTGGGTTTTTAACCCACCATTGGAAAAGATCGGCGGGGTAAAACCCCACCCTACGGATTAACAGCCATTAAAAAACAAAAAACCGCCTTGATGTCAAAGCGGATTTTTCGTGATTTTATCATTCAATATTTTACGGCAAATTTAATCGTCAACTTCACCCAAAAGCGCCGCAACTTTCATCGATATTTTCTTATACCGATCCGCATGCACGCTGTCGGGTTCAGCCACCACAACAGGTTTGCCTTCGTCCGAATAGTGGCGAATATCCATGTGCAGCGGAATATCCCCAAGGAACATAACCCCCAGTTTGCGCGCCTCTGCTTCGGCACCGCCATGGCCGAAAATATCGGATTGTTCACCACAATGCGGGCAGATAAATGTGCTCATGTTTTCGATAATCCCAAGGATCGGCACATCAACGGATTTGAACATGTTCAACCCTTTGCGCGCATCAATCAGCGCCAGATCTTGCGGGGTGGAAACGATCACTGCACCCGACAACGGCACCTGTTGGGCCAGTGTTAATTGCGCGTCACCCGTTCCTGGCGGCATGTCCAGAACCAGCACATCCAGTTCGCCCCATTCAACCTCGCGCACCATTTGCATCAGGGCTGAAACGATCATCGGGCCGCGCCAGATCACTGGGTTATCTTCTTGCATCAAAAAGCCCATGGACATGATTTTAATGTCGTATTGCTCTAGCGGGACAATGCGCCCGTCTTTGATTTCAGGCCGTTCATCAATCCCCATCAAACGCGGCAGGGAAGGGCCGTAAATATCCGCATCCAGCAAACCCACTTTTAGGCCAAGCGACCGTAAAGAAAGGGCAATATTGGTGGCGGTGGTGGATTTACCCACGCCGCCCTTGCCCGATGCAACCGCCAGAATGTTCTTAATACCCGGTATCGCACCGGCTTCGGGGCGCATATCGGGGCCAACGGGGCGATCGGGTTTGGTTTTCAGTTTCGGCATCGGCTTGGGGGCTTGCGGGGCTTTTTTGTCAACAGTCAGAACGATCAGCGCGATGGAAATACCATGCAGGGAGAGAACAGCTTTTTCAGCCTTTTTCTGAACCTCGCCAGCGCCCTCGGTGCCCGAGCCGGGTAGGGTGATCGAAAAAATAACTTTTTCACCCTCAAACACAATATCCGAAACCAGACCCGCTTGTACGATGTCCTGATCCATTCCGGCAAATTTAATACCTGCCAGCGCCTCTATGACCTTGTCTTTCAAATCCCGTCTCCCTTTTATCGCACCACAATGCAGAATCGCAGCGCCCTATGTTCGCTTAATATTCGTGGTTTTGAATATAATACTTTAGGTTTGATTGCTAGCCCCGTTTAGAATCTGTGTAAACTGGGGATTTTTTCAAAGCATATTGCGAATCTTTCAATCCAACCCTATATAGGCGGCGAGAGGTTGGTACGGGCGAACGCCTCGCCAACCCGGCCAGGCCCGGAAGGGAGCAACCGTAACGAGTTCCGTTTGGGTCGTGTCCAATCTCTCACCTTTATCCACGTTGATACCGCAGGAGGATCCGCGTTGGATTTACCCCCTAAATTAACAAAACTTGGATGGTCGAATTTCTTTGCATCGCAGCTGACGAGTGACGATCAGGAATCCCTATCCCCTGCCCGCATCACCGCCGTGCATCGCAACGGTTTTTCGGCATTGTCCAAAGATGGCGTGGTGAAACTGTTCGCCAAAGAAAATGAAGAGATTGAATCTGTCACCGTGGGCGATTGGGTGCTGGCAGACGCGGATCGTATGATCATCCGCCGCCTTAAGCGTCGCACCACCCTATCACGCCGCGCCGCTGGCGAAGAGGCACGCAAACAATTGATCGCCGCCAATGTGGATACGTTGTTTATCGTCACCTCCTGCAACGATGATTTCAACCCTGCGCGTCTGGAACGCTATCTGGTTTTGGCCAGCACCGCGGGGTGTCAGGCGGTGATTGTTTTGACCAAACCCGATCTATGCGATGACCCGTCAATCTATGCGGATCAGGCGCGCGCCCTGGCGCAGGATTTGCCCGTCATCATCGTAAACGCCCATGATTCCGAACAAACCGCACAACTGCAAGATTGGTGGCGCAAAGGTGAAACCGCCGCGTTGCTGGGATCATCGGGTGTTGGCAAATCAACGCTAACCGCCGCGCTGACCGGTATAGATGTGGCCACGCAAAGCATCCGCGAAGATGATGCCAAAGGCCGCCACACCACCACGTCGCGCAACCTGTATCCATCGTTGCATGGCGGTTGGTTGCTGGATACGCCCGGAATGCGCGCACTTCGATTGAATGAATCATCGGGTGGTATTGATACAGTTTTTGCCGATTTAGCCACGCTGGCAAACCACTGCAAATTTCGCGATTGCACGCATGTATCTGAACCCGGATGCGCCATTCAGGCCGCGATTGAACGCGGTGAAATTGCCCCGGACCGCCTGCGCCGCTGGCAAAAGCTAACCACCGAGGATGTGCGCAACAATGAAACCATCGCGCTGGCCCGATCCGGCAACAAATCGTTGGCGAAAGTGTATAGGTCGAATAAGAAGCGCGAAACAATCGGCGGCAGCCGCAAAAAATACCGTTAGGAAACGAAATGAGCCTCGATCTGGAAAAAATCCGTGCTGACACGCCGGGGTTGGCCACAGTAAACCATTTGCTGGCGTCGGGATCTGCCTTGATGCCCAAGCCGGTTATTGACGCGATGACAGGGCATATTTTGCTTGAGGCCTCGATCGGTGGATATGAGGCCGCAGCCGACAAAGCCGATGATCTGGATGCCGTTTATGGCCATGTTGCAACCCTGATCAACGCCAAACCATGCGAAATTGCCCTGATGGAAAACGCCACTGCCGCATGGTGTCAGGCGTTTTATGCGCTGCCCCTGAAACGCGGTGACCGCATCCTGACCTGTCAGGCCGAATATGCCGCGAATTATGTCGCCTATTTACAGCGCGCCAAACGCGACGGGATTATCATTGACGTGATCCCGAATGACGAAAGTGGCGCGATTGATGTAGAAGCTATCGAAGACCTGTTGACCGAACGCACCGCTTTAATTGCGATTACGTGGATTCCCACCAATGGCGGGCTGGTAAATCCCGCAATTTCTGTTGGTAAGATCGCCAACAAGCACGGTATTCCCTATCTGTTGGATGCCTGTCAGGCCGTCGGGCAAATGCCTGTGGATGTGCGCGAAATCGGCTGTGACTACATGACGGCCACTGGGAGAAAATTCTTGCGTGGGCCGCGTGGAACAGGGTTTTTGTATATTCGTGAGGCGTTGATCGAACAGACGGAACCCGCGATGATCGATCACTTTGCCGCGCCTTGGGTTGCGGCCAAAGAATACGCCTTGCGTCCCGATGCGCGACGATTTGAAAACTGGGAAAACGCTTATGCCTTGCGTGCAGGTCTGGGGGCGGCGGTGGCCTATGCCAATGATATCGGCCTTGATAAGATTCAGAAACGCGCCTGGCATCTGGCCGATTATTTCCGCCTGCACATCACCACCGTTAACGGCGCGCGCCTGCGCGATGCCGGATCAAATTTCTGCGCTATTGCCAGCTTTACCATCGATGGGCTTGACCCGCTAACCACGGTGGCGACGCTTCGAAAACAAGGCATAAACATCGGGGCGTCAGACCCCAACAGCACACTTTTGGATGCACAGACCCGCCACCTGCCAACGGTTCTGCGGGTTGCCCCCCACTATTACAACACCAAACAGGAAATCGATGCATTGATCAAAGCCCTGCGCGCGATGGTATAGAACGGCACAGGCCCTGCCTGATCATCATACCCCCAACACGCCACATCCTTTGAATGCAAATTACGTCGAAACGAATTTCAATTTTTCGGTTGATATACGTGCGATTACATGGCACGCATTACACCTTGAAATCACCAAAAAGTGGCAAATTCAAAATGCATGTATACGGAACAATTATATGCGCCTGATCGTCTTTATCAATGGTCTGATTTTGGTATTCGGGGCTATTTTGATGTTCGGAATTTCAATTATATTTGCCAACACATCCGGCGTATTTTTGATTTCCTCCCTTTTGACGGCTACCTTTGGCGCGATGCTGTGTTTGGCAACTTGGTCGGATTTTCCGGAATTGGCGATCAAGGATACCTTTCTATTGACCGCAAGCGTCTGGTTATCTGCTGCGGCGTTCGGGGCTTTGCCGCTTTATATGTGGTCACTTTCATTTACCGACGCGGTGTTTGAATCAATTTCCGCCGTAACCACAACCGGGTCGACCGTGATGAGCGGATTAGACAGCACCCCGCATGATATCTTACTGTGGCGCGCGGTTTTACAATGGATGGGGGGAGTTGGTTTCATCGTCACCGGCATGGCCCTATTGCCTATTTTGCGAGTCGGCGGGATGCAATTATTTCGCACTGAAAGTTCGGATCTAGGTGATAAAGAACTTAAAAATGCAACCCTGTTTGCGGTTGCAACTGCAGGCGTTTATATCACCCTGACCTTTAGTTGTATGTTGGTCTATATTTACGGCGGGATGAGTATTTTTGATGCCGTTGTGCACGCCCTGACCACTCTATCCTCCGGTGGATTTTCCAATTACGACGCCTCGTTTGGCCACTTTCAAAGCCCGTTTTTACAGTGGTCAGCCACATTTTTCATGCTCTGCGCCGGCTTGCCTTTTGTCTGGTTCATCCGCATAGCCCGAAATGGCAGATTTCAAAGCGAACAGGTAAAAGTTTATCTACAAACTCTTGCTGTGGTGATTTTCGGCCTTTCGTTCTGGATGATTTTTTACAATGGATATGACCCGTTTGATGCGTTACGTCTGGTTGCATTCAACGTTGTTTCAACAGTCACAACCACCGGATATGCAACAACCGACTACACCACTTGGGGGGCGTTATCTGTTGTGGCATTTTTCTTTCTGACGGCGATGGGCGGATGTGCTGGGTCAACGTCAGGAGGGGCAAAAACCATGCGCTGGATCGTTTTGATCCGCAGCCTGAAAATGCAGATACAGCACATTCACTTTCCCAATTCGATTTATACTTTGAAATATGAAGGAAAGAAACTTCGGGATTCTGCAGTTGATGGCGTTATTTCATTTTTTGTATTCTACGTTGTTACCGTAGGAATTCTGACCATGGCTTTAAATATGATCGGATTGGATTTTTCAACCTCGGTCAGCGGCGCACTAACGGCTGTCGCCAACGTCGGCCCCGGTGTTGGCGATATAATTGGCCCTGCCGGAAATTTTTCCACTTTGCCTGACTCGGCAAAGTGGGTGTTGATGTTTGGAATGTATGTGGGTCGGCTTGAAATGCTAACCGTTTATGTACTGTTTACCCAGCGTTATTGGCGCGAAGTTTTTTGAAAAACACAGTGGTTTCAATATAGCCAAGCGTGGTGTTCGAGGCGC
>CAMZKY010000063.1 GCA_947311455.1 uncultured Marinosulfonomonas sp.
AACCGCTTTTTTATCCACAAGAGAATACACATGAAATCAACACTAATTCTGGCGTCAAAATCCAAGATTCGCCACGCAATTCTAGAAAAGGCGGGAATTGAATTTACAGCACTTGTTGCCAATATTGACGAAGATTCAATCAAAGAGTCGATGTTGTCAGAGGGCCAAAACCACGATGAAATTGCGATTGAATTAGCAAAAGCTAAAGCGCGGAAAATATCAAACAAAAACCCGCATGCAATCGTTATTGGATGCGACCAGGTTCTTAGTTTTGGAAACGATATACTTTCAAAACCGAAAACAAAGGCAGACGCAATTTCGCAATTAGAAAGCCTTCGAAACGCAAAACACACTCTGATTTCCGCGATTGTAATCACCCAAAACGGAACACAGATCTGGCATCACGTATCACACGCGCATCTAACCATGCTTGATTTCAGTGATGCCTACTTGCGAAAATATGTGCGCCAAAATTGGCACAGCATTCAACACTCGGTTGGCGGATACAAAATTGAAGAACAAGGTATTCGACTATTCGCCCATATAGACGGAGATCATTTCACAATTCTTGGGCTACCGCTTTTGGAACTGTTGGCGTATCTACGCATGCGGGGGGATATTGAAACATGACGCACGAAAAAATACCACTGGCAGGGGTGATCGGATCACCGATTTCTCATAGTAAATCTCCTGCGCTGCATAACCACTGGCTTAACTCATATAATATCGATGGGTTTTACGTTCCGATTGATGTAACGCCTAAAAACCTGGAGAATGTAATTCGAACATTGCCAAAGATGGGGTTTGTTGGCGTAAACGTCACGATTCCATACAAAGAAGACGTTCTTGAAATTGCCGATATTGTCACAGATCGCGCTGCTTTGATCGGAGCTGCGAATACGCTGATCTTTCGAAAAGATGGTAAAATTCACGCGGACAATACAGATGGCTATGGATTTATCGAAAATCTCAAGCAAAACGCACCAAACTGGGCGCCAACATCCGGCCCCGCGGCGGTTTTGGGGGCGGGCGGCGCATCGCGTGCTGTAATTGCGGCGTTGTTAGAGATTGGCGTACCCGAAATACGGCTAGCAAACAGAACCAAATCCCGCGCCGAAGAACTGCGCCAGCAATTTGGCGTGAAAGTTGTGGTGTTTGATTGGGTGCAGGCAGGAAACATGCTTGAAGGTGCAATAACTGCTGTAAATACGACAGCCCTCGGGATGGTTGGAAAACCCGCATTAAAAGTCCCCCTAGATGGGCTTGAATCAAACGCTGTTGTTACCGATTTGGTTTATGCTCCACTGAAAACCAAATTTCTTGAAACGGCAGAAGAGCTGGGTTGCACCACGGTTGACGGGTTAGGGATGCTGCTGCATCAGGCCGTTCCGGCGTTTGATCGCTGGTTCCGGAAACGGCCCCAAGTTACACCAGAATTGCGTGCGGCAGTTTTGGCCAAATGACGAATAAATCCACGATAATTGGCCTTACTGGCTCTATCGGGATGGGAAAAACCACGACCGCGGCTATGTTTCGGGATTTTGGCATTCCTGTTTGGGATGCCGATACCGAGGTGCATCGCCTTTATGAAACAGATCAAGGTGCGATTGATAAAATTGCACAAATTCACCCGAATGCAATCACCAACAATACGGTTAACCGGGACGAGCTGAAACAATGGATTGCCAAAGATTCAAGCGCCCTGAAACAGATTGAACAAATTGTTCACCCCTTGATCGAAAAATCCCGCAACAGGTTTATTGAGGCGCACAAAAATCAAACAATCGTTTTGGATATCCCGCTTTTGTTCGAAAACGGCCTGGATAAATTGGTTGATGTCGTGGTGGTGGTTTCAACATCGCCTGAAAACCAACGCGAACGCGTTTTAGCACGTGGTACGATGTCGGAATCACAATTTAACGCAATTCTTGCTAAACAAATGCCAGATAGCGAAAAACGTTCCAAAGCCGATATTGTGATTGAAACCAATTCATTTGATAAGGCGAAAGCCCAAGTTAAAACCATGATTGAACAAGCGGGAAATTAGTAAATGCGCGAAATCGTTTTAGATACGGAAACAACAGGCTTTGAGCCGGATCAAGGCGACAGGATCGTAGAGATCGGCGCGGTTGAGCTGTGGAATCACCTACCAACGGGCAAAACCTATCACCAATATATCAATCCAGAACGCAGCATGCCTACATCTGCATTCGAAGTGCACGGGCTGGGCGATGAATTTCTATCCGATAAGCCAGTGTTCAAAAACATTGCGCAGGATTTTCTGGATTTCATCAAGGATTCGCGTTTGGTGATCCACAACGCTTCATTCGATATGAAATTTCTAAACGCCGAATTGAAGTGGGTTAACAAGCCTGCAATTCCGATGTCTCAATCCCTTGATACATTGGCAATCGCCCGCAAAAAATTCCCCGGCTCTCCTGCTTCTCTTGATGCGCTATGTCGTCGATTTGGGATAGATAATGCCTCACGCACACTGCACGGGGCGCTTTTGGATTCCGAGATTTTGGCTGAGGTCTATCTTGAATTGATTGGCGGCCGCCAACCGGGGTTTGGGCTGGATGCGTCATCGATAGAATCCACAGAAACCCAAGTGGGCCACAAAAAAGGCACTATCAAGCGTCCAACACCACTTGCATCACTACGCACCGAAAAAGAAACCGCCGCCCATCAAGCCTTTATTCAAGGGATGGGCGACGACGCATTGTGGTTTAAACCCTAAGAAAGAGGTTTGTCTTTTGCTTCTTCTTGAGCGCGGTTTGCAATTTCGTTGCGGTATAGCGCCAGGAAATCGATGTTTTCCAGGTTTAATGGAGGGAAGCCGCCATCGCTGGTAATATCGGCAACGATACGACGCACATAAGGGAACAGCATGCGCGGGCATTCAATCAACAAAAACGGGTGCAGCTGGTCTTCTGGAACGTTCTCGATGTGGAAAATGCCGCCGTATTCCAGCTCAAGCATAAACAGAACATCATCGGAATCTTTGTTTTTAGAAGAAATAACAAATTTGGTTACAACTTCGTATTGATGATCCACGGGGCGCTTTTTGGCATCAAGATTTACTTGAACCTGAATGTCAGGCTGAACTTCGCCTTGAACACCTTTTTGTGCAACGATATTTTCGAAAGACATATCGCGAATAAACTGCGCAAGAACCTGCATTTTGATTGCTTCTGGCCCCTGTTGAGCCTCATTGCCATTTTCGGCCATTTTAATTCTCCTGATAGAAATTACTATTCTTTGAAGTGCTTATCAGAGTGCCACGTGGGCCTCAATGGTATGGCGGAGGCGTGCGATCATTTTTGGCGTCAATTTCCTCGAATTCACCATCAATAATATTGCCTTGGCTTTGGCCATAAGGCTGTTCAACGCCGCCAACGGAAAAATGAACCACATTCATCCTCGATCTAGCGAAACGAAAAGCGGCCAGACGGAAAGGTGGAAACATAAGAAGAAACCCCACGCCATCGGTAAAAAAACCGGGTGTAAGCAGCAAAACACCGGCAAGCAGTATCATCGCGCCGTTGGCCAATGCCTCCGACGGATCAGCCAATCCAGACATCGAGTTGCGAATATTCGCCATGGCTTGCAAACCTTGCGCGCGCACCAGCCACGAGCCGATGATGGCTGTGATCAAAACAATTGCTAAAGTTGGCCAAAGCCCCAAAAATCCGCCCAACTGGATGAATAACCCGATTTCAATCAACGGGATTGCAATAAAGATCAGTAATAACCACATAGAGGCCTCATATATGTTATAATAGCGCAGTAGACTTGAACGCGCCTTAAGCATACATAAGTGCGAACG
>CAMZKY010000064.1 GCA_947311455.1 uncultured Marinosulfonomonas sp.
AGCGCGGTGGACATCCCCACCAGATCACCACCCGCCATGCGTAAAAATCGCCGTTCGGCGCTGGATTCAAATTCGGGGCCGTGGATCGCGGCATAGATACCGGTTGGCATATCGCCCTGCGCCAAAACCGCGGCACGCAAATCCGGATCATAGGCGCGCGACATATCAGGAAAGCGCGGGCCAAGCGCATCGTCATTCGCACCGGACAAGGGATGTAATCCAGTCAAATTCAGTTGATCGGTAATCAACACCGCCGAACCAACCCGCAAATCAGGATTCAATCCGCCCGCCGCGTTCGTCACAACATACCGCTGCGCCCCAAGGGCGCGCATCACGTAAACGGGCAGAACAATGTCGTCACCGCTCCAACCTTCATACAGGTGAAACCGCCCGTTTTGCGCCACCACATTGCGCCCGTTCAAAGTGCCCAAAATCAGCTCACCGGCATGTGACGGCGCAGTGGAAGCCGGAAAGCCCTGAATATCGCTATAAGGAATACGCGCGACAACTTCGATCTGGTCAATCAACGGGCCAAGCCCTGTGCCGGTAACCAGCGCCAAATCAGGCCTGAAATCAGAAATCGCGCGAATGGCAGCAGTGGTGCGGGCTACGCGGGCAGGAAAATCAGCATTCATTTTGCGTCCAGACTGGCTTGAATTTCGGGTTGCATGGCGGTGATGCGCGCACATAAATCGGGCACATCAAGGGTTAAAATCTGGCGATCTTTCATCACCTGCCGCCCCGCAACAAACACATCGCGCACATCGGCTTTGCTGGCTGAATAAACGATATGGTTGATCGGATTAAACATCGGCACCGTGTGCGGTGCGGCAACATCCAGAGTGATAAAATCCGCCGCTTTTCCCACCTCGATCGAGCCTAATCTTGCCCCGGCCCCCAAAGCATGCGCGCCGTTCAGCGTGGCCATATGCAGGGTTTGTTTCGTGGAAACCGCGGTTGCGTCACCGCTAACCGCCTTGTGCAAGACTGCCGTCAGGCGCATCGCCAGAAACATATCCATGTCATTACCGCTGATCGGCCCATCGGTGCCTAGCGTTAGATTTACGCCGGCGTCAATCATCGCCGGAACCGGCGCAATCCCCGAGGCCAGTTTCAGATTTGACATCGGGTTCAATACTACATGCGTTCCTCTATCGGCCAGCAATTTGATTTCACCGTCGTCCACATGCACACAATGCGCCAGCACAGTTTGTGGCCCCAATGCAGCCAAACCATCCAAATGGCGAATAACACTGGTGCCATAATTCTGTTGAATCGTCGCTTGCTCAAATGCGGTTTCGGCGGCGTGGGTACAGAAAAATCCACCCTTTTCGCGGCTAAGAGCCAGCGCCTGTTTGATCGAATCCGGCCCATTGGTGTAGGTGCCATGGGGCAAGGTGCCAACAAATTCATGCCCTTGGTCAAACAGATCAGACGCCTGCTGCAACCGCATTTCGGGGCCGAAACCATCCATCCCCGGCCCGTCAAAGAATATCCCCCCCGACGCCCAGCGCACACCGGCCTTTTTCGCCGCCGCATATCCGGTTTCGGGGTGCCAGAACATATCCATGATCGTGGTGACACCGCCCTGGATCAGCTCGGCAATACCCAGCTCGGTTCCGGTTTGGCAAGCATGGGCGTCGGGCAAAATCGCGGCTTCGGCTTTCCAGACGGTTTGCAACCAGTCCTCAAGCGCAAGATCTTCGACCAAACCGCGAAACAGCGTATCGCCGCAATGGGCGTGCATGTTGATCAGGCCGGGCATGAGGATTCCTCCCTTGGCGTCTATGATCTGCACATTCTTGATGTCGGGTAGACTGGCCATTGGCCCAATCCAGTTGAATTGGCCATTCTTAATCACAACGCCTGCATCCGCGATAACAGAATGTTCCGCATCACAGCTTACAACAAGGGCGTTTTTTACAATAATATTTTGGTTTTCCATACGCAATATGACACCATATTCCGCATGATTTCAAGCGCTTGGCAGCCCCTAATGCGCCTCGGCCCAGTTCGCTCCAACGCCTGCATCCACAATCAGTGGCACATCCAGTTTCACGGCAGGCATGGACGCATTTTCCATCACTTTGCGCACAGCATCAGTGACAGCATCCACCGCATCGGTTTCCACCTCGAAAATCAGTTCATCATGCACTTGCAACAACATCATGGCAGGCATCCCCGCAATCGCCTCCGGCATGCGGATCATCGCGCGGCGGATCACATCGGCGGCGGTGCCCTGAATTGGCGCGTTAATCGCCGCACGTTTGGCAAAACCTGCACGCGGGCCTTTGCTGCCCATTTCCGGTGTATGGATTTTACGGCCAAACAGGGTTTTCACGTATTTATGTTCTTTGGCATATTCAACGGTCGCGTCCATATAGCTGCGAATTTCGGGGAAGCGTTCAAAATACCGATCTATGAACCCTTGCGCCTCTTTGCGCGGGATTCGCAGATTGCGCGCCAGACCAAAGCCGGAAATGCCGTAGATCACCCCGAAATTGATCGCCTTGGCCTGACGGCGAATTTTCGGCGTCATCTCGTCCATCGGCACGTTGAACATTTCACTTGCTGTCATGGCGTGAATATCGTGGCCATCCCGAAACGCCTGTTTCAACGCATCAATATCGGCGATATGCGCCAGAATACGCAATTCAATCTGGCTATAATCCAGCGACAGCAGCACTTTGCCTTCATCCGCCACAAAAGCCTCGCGAATTTTGCGCCCGTCTTCGGTGCGCACGGGGATGTTTTGCAAATTCGGATCGGCCGAGGCCAGCCGCCCCGTGTTGGCCCCGGCGATCATATAGGATGTATGCACCCGCCCCGTATCAGGGTTGATATGAGTTTGCAGGGCGTCGGTATAGGTGGATTTCAATTTGCTAAGCTGGCGCCAATCAAGCACCCGAGCGGGCAGATCATGGCCATTGGCGGCTAGATCTTCAAGCACATCTACCCCCGTGGCATAGGCCCCCGTTTTACCCT
>CAMZKY010000065.1 GCA_947311455.1 uncultured Marinosulfonomonas sp.
CGCAGGAAACGGCAATTCCAGCGGCGCACGCAGCACCAATTGATTGCGCCCGTCCTCGATCAGTTTGCGGGTGATGATGTAAGGTTCCCCATACTCCGACGGCAACGCCACCTGCCCGCCCATCAATTCAGCCTTTTGCACCTCGGAAAATCCGTTCCACATGCTGTCTTCGGTAAAATCCGGCGCAGCCGCGATGCCCACCAACCCCTTGATCCGCGCAGGAATGTGCTTGGCCATCAACAGCGAAATCCAGCCGCCCATGGATGAGCCAACCAAAATCTGCGGCCCGTCCGTCAGGGCCTCGATCACCTCCTGCGCATCTTGCGCCCATTCGCCAATGCATCCCTCGGTAAATTCCCCCGACGATATGCCGTGGCCCGAATAATCAAATCGCAAAAATGCACGGCCCTGTGCTTTTGCCCAGTCCTCAAGGTAAATCGCCTTGGTGCCGTCCATATCGGATTTGAATCCACCCAAAAACACCACCCCGGGCGCGGCGCCATTGGTTTGGTGATAGGCGATATTGCGCCCTGTTTTGGTGGTTAGAAATTTTGCGTCTCTCATGATCGTGCCTCTGTTGTGTTTGCCTTTTATGCGCCTATCCTAACAGCTGTGCAATCACCTGATCTGTAGAAAACACCGCCCCATAGCCCATCGCCAGTGCCGCATTGGCGGCAGTGGTCTTGATCCCGACAAGAGGAAACTTGCCGACATCAATGTAATCATTTTACAAATCAATGCTTATCAGTGCAGTTTTCATTTTAGTTTCCTTTCATTTCCCCGAATCTATTGCACTGCCTCGCGGCTTTTCGTAATGTCTGATATGACAAAATTCACGCCATTATCGCCATGTCGCTGCATTTCGTAATCCTGCACTACCCCGGGGCCTCGATTGCCGCGATCGAAGGCCTGCGGGAGATGTTCATTCACGCCGCGCACCTATGTAATCGAGATGGCCTGCCGCCCCTAACCCATTCTGTTGTCTTACCTGAAAATTTGCCGCCAGAATTGCCCGCCGCCGCCATCCTGCCGCCTGCATTTAACAATCGCCATTACCTTACCCCCGATCCTGCCGTTCAGGATTGGCTAACCAATGCCAACAGAAAATCCTGCGTGTTGGCGTCGGCCTGCGCGGGGGCGTTTTACCTGTCGTCCGCGGGCGTGCTTGACGGGCGGCGGGTTACAACCCATTGGGCGCTTGAAAGGGATTTGCGCACCCGCACCCCGCTGGCCATCATCGACATTGGCGAAATCTTGATCACTGACGGCAACATCATCACAGCAGGTGGAATGCTGTCATGGATTGATCTGGCGCTAGAGCTTGTGGCACGCACGCTATCCCCCGAAATCATGCGCGAATTGGGCCGACATTTTGTGGTTGATACCGGACACCGCGAACAACGCTATTATCGGGGGTTCGCCCCGAATACCGATCACAGTGACGCGCCGATCAAACACGCCCAAACTCTGATGGAACGCACCTTTGCCGCGCCGATCCGCATTTCCGAACTGGCCAAAACCATTGGCCTGACGGAACGCACATTTCTGCGCCGGTTTGAAAAGGCCACACATCTAACACCGCTAGCTTATGTGCAGAGCCTGCGCATTCAATCCGCCCAAACCGCGCTTGAAACCACCTCCGCTGCGGTGGAGCAGATTTCCTACATGGTTGGCTACGAAAACCCCAATGCGTTTCGCAAATTATTCAAACGCGAGATCGGGCTTTCCCCCTCTCAATACCGTCAAAGGCTAAAACGGCGGCCATAAAATTTGCCATACGTTTGCCATACGTTTGCCATACGCTTGCCATACAGCGATTTTCATTGATTTGCGACGGTTGACATTGCCGATTCAGCGGTTCAAAACACCCCCGACCTTTACCCGCAACCGGGCGCTTGGTAGGCGCCAAACCGACGAGGAGCGCCCAAGATGGCCCAAATCTCACTCACATTTCCTGACGGCACAAAACGCGACGTAGACGCTGGTATTACCCCGCTTGAAATCGCTGAAAGCATTTCCAATTCCCTGCGCAAAAAGGCCATTTCCGCCACGGTGAACGGCCAGCATTGGGATCTGCAATGGCCGATCGAAAATGATGCCGAAATCGCCATTCATACGATGAAAGACGACGATCAGGCACTGGAACTGATCCGCCACGATTGCGCCCATATCATGGCCCGCGCGGTGCAGGAATTATGGCCTGACGTGCAGGTCACCATTGGGCCTGTGATCAAAAACGGCTGGTATTATGATTTTGATCGTGAAGAACCGTTTGTGCCCGAAGATTTGGCACTGATTGAGAAAAAGATGAAAGAAATCATCAACTTGCGTGATCCCGTGCGCACCGAAATCTGGGATCGCCCGCGCGCCATCCAGCATTATCAGGACAAAGGCGAGCCTTATAAGGTGGAGCTGATCGAAAGCATCCCGGGTGATGAACCGCTGCGCATGTATTGGCATGGCGAGTGGCAGGATCTGTGCCGTGGCCCGCATTTGCAGCACACCGGCCAAATTCAGGGCGATGCGTTTAAACTGATGTCTATTGCGGGTGCATACTGGCGCGGCGACAGTGATCGCGCCATGTTGCAACGGATTTACGGGGTGGCGTTCCAGAACAAACAAGGCCTGAAAAAACACCTTGTTATGTTAGAAGAAGCCGCCAAACGCGATCACCGCAAGCTGGGCCGCGAAATGGATCTGTTCCACATGCAGGAAGAGGCTCCCGGGCAAGTGTTCTGGCATCCCAACGGCTGGCGCATCTACACCACCCTGCAAGACTACATGCGCCGCCGCCAAGACGCCGAAGGCTATGTCGAAGTCAACACCCCACAAGTGGTGGATCGCAAATTATGGGAAGCCTCGGGTCACTGGGAAAAGTATCAGGAAAACATGTTTATCGTCGAAGTGGACGAAGAGCACGCGCGGGAAAAGGCTATAAATGCTTTAAAACCAATGAATTGCCCCTGCCATGTACAAATCTTTAACCAAGGCCTGAAATCCTATCGCGACCTGCCAATCCGCATGGCCGAGTTTGGATCGTGCAACCGGTATGAGCCTTCGGGTGCCCTGCATGGCATCATGCGGGTGCGCGGGTTTACGCAGGATGACGCCCATATTTTCTGTGCCGAAGCCGATATCGAAGAAGAAACCAAGCTGTTCATCGACATGCTGGCGCGGATTTACAAAGACCTCGGGTTTGAAAAATTCAGCGTCAAGTTTTCCGATCGCCCCGACACCCGCGCCGGCTCGGACGAGGTCTGGGATAAAGCCGAAGCCGCATTGATGTCCGCCACCAAAGCCGCCGGTTATGATTTTGATCTGAACCCCGGTGAAGGCGCCTTTTATGGCCCGAAACTGGAGTTTGTCCTGACCGACGCCATTGGCCGCGATTGGCAATGTGGCACGCTTCAGGTGGATTTTGTGCTGCCCGAACGGCTTGACGCCACCTATATCGGCGAAGACGGGGACAAACACCGCCCTGTGATGCTGCACCGCGCCATTCTGGGCAGTTTCGAGCGCTTTATCGGCATCCTGATCGAAAGCCACGCAGGACGCCTACCGTTCTGGCTGGCCCCACGTCAGGTGGTGGTGGCCGCGATTGTGTCTGACGCCAATGACTACGTCTATGAGGTGGTTGCAGCCCTGCAAGCCGCCGGTATCCGCGCCGAGGCCGATATTCGCAACGAAAAGATCAATTACAAGGTCCGCGAACATTCATTGGCGAAAGTGCCTGCCATTTTGGCTGTGGGTATGAAAGAAGTCGAAGACAAAACCGTCACCATTCGCCGCCTTGGCGAAAAGCAAACAAAGGTCGTTTCGCTTGAGGATGCAGTAACATCCCTGTCACTTGAAGCCACACCGCCTGATTTGGCTTAATAATTTTGTAACATTTCCGCCTCCTGCGTTGTAACATTCCAGCGCAGGAGGCTTGAAATGCGCAATTTCCGCATGATTCTGCGGCTTCTACCTGACATATTCTAACGCCCGCGTGATACACGCCGATGTGAGTGGATGGAATTGGTTGCTTGTTTGTATGTTGTTTTCACGCCGCAAAACGCGGTTGACTTACACAAACAAAGGATCAACTCTATGTCTATTCACGTTAAATCTCTTGCCGTTGCTGGCGCTGTTGCTGCTGCTCTTACCACTCTGGCTGTGGCCCCAGCTTCTGCTGGCGCAAAAGAAAAATGCTACGGCGTTGCACTGGCAGGCGAAAATGATTGCAAAGCCGGCCCCGGCACAACATGCGCGGGTTCTTCCAAAGTTGATTACCAAGGGAATGCCTTCAAAATGGTTCCAGCAGGCACATGCGAAACAACAATGCTTCCAGGTGATCGCGCCGGTTCTTTGACAGAACTGAAACGCGACGTTCCTGCCTAGTTTCTGATTGCGCTCCTACCTGTTAGGGGCGCATTTTTTTGCAATTTCCAGGATAGAGAATTGCCATGCCCCCTTCCCCCGATATGACCAGATTGCCAAACCGGCCCGGTGTTGGCTATAAACCGCAACATTTCGCAGGCATCATGGAAAACGCAGGTCAGGTTGAATGGCTTGAAATCCATGCGGAAAATTACACGGGCGATGGTGGCCGCCCTTTGGCGCAATTGCGTGCGCTGGCAGAAATATTTCCATTTTCTGTGCATGGTGTTGGCCTATCGATTGGCGGCGAAGCGCCGCTTGACCCTGATCATCTGGCCCGTTTGAAACATCTGTGCGATTGGCTGAAGCCTGCCAGCTTTTCCGAACATCTTGCATGGTCTACCCACGACACCCATTTCATGAATGATCTGCTGCCCCTGCCCTATACCGATGAAACCCTCGCACGCGTCAGCGATCATGTTGCACAGGTGCAAGACACGCTTGGGCGCAAAATGCTGCTTGAAAATCCGTCGTCCTATCTGGCATTTGCTGAATCCACCTATCAGGAACCTGATTTTCTGGCCAAAGTGGTGGCACGCACCGGATGTGGCCTGTTGCTGGATGTGAACAACGTGTTTATTTCCGCCAACAATCAAAAAACCAGCCCACAAGATTACATCGATGCCTTTGCCCATGAATATGTGGGCGAAATCCATTTGGGTGGTCATCACGCCGATGAAGACGATCAAGGCAATCTGTTATTAATCGACAGCCACGGCCACCCCGTTGTTGATCCGGTTTGGGCGCTATATGAATACACGCTGGAAAAATCCGGCCCCAAACCCAGCCTGATTGAATGGGATGACAATATCCCCGATTGGCCAGAGCTGGAATCCGAGGCGGGGCGCGCAGCTCAAATTCTGGATGGGCAAACGACATGAGCGTTTCACAAACCCAGTTCATCACCGCGGTGCTTGACCCGCTGATCGGTGCCCCCGACGGGTTGATTGACCCAAATGGCAACCCTGCCGGAAAACGCTTTGATGTTTATCGCAACAATGTGGTGGCCAGCCTGTCTGACGCGCTTGAGGTTGCGTTTCCGGTGGTGCAAAAACTGGTCGGAGACGTATTTTTCCGCGCCATGGCAGGGGTTTACCTGCGCCGACACCCCCCCACCACCCCGCTACTGATGTTTTACGGCGAATATTTTGCCGATTTTCTAGCCGGATTTGAACCCGTTGCGCAGCTGCAATATCTGCCCGATGTCGCCCGTCTGGAATACGCGCAGCGCATCTCCTATCACGCCGCAGATGCCAAACCGATTGACCCGGCAATATTGCAAAAAATCACCCCCGATGCCCTTATGGCGTCGCATTTCACAATTGCCCCCGCCGTGCAACTGATCCGCTCAGATTGGCCCATCGCCGCGATCTGGTATGAAAACATGGACGAAACCGCGCCAAAATCCCAAAATCGCGCCGAAGATGTGCTAATCACACGGCCAGAGTTTGACCCGCAAATCATCTCCCTGCCTGCCGGATCAGCCGCGTTCGTGCACAGCTTAATGACAGGTGCACCCCTATCCGAGGCCTTGAAACAAGGCACCATAGCCAATGCATCGTTTAATTTTTCCGAAATTCTGGGGGTTTTACTGACTGGTGCGGCGATCATCGACATAACCTAAAGGACACACCGTGAATAAACTCATTTCCCTCCACAATGCGCTTTTTGCCAAAATAGAATCCGCATTCGGCCCGTGGCTGCTCCCCTTCTTGGCCCGCTTTACCTTTGTCGCCACTTTGATGGTGTATTTCCTTAATTCGGCACGCCTAAAGATCGGCGAAGGCTTCTTTGGCTTCCTTGACCCAACCCGCGCCTACGGGCAGATATTTCCAAAGGTGTACGATGCGGTTGGCTATGATGATGACGCAATGTCGCTCTATCATTGGCTGGTTGCGCTGCTGGGCACGTGGGCGGAATTCATTCTGCCGGTGTTGATCCTTGTCGGCCTCTTCACCCGCCTTGCTTCTATAGGCATGATCGGCTTTATCATCATTCAAAGCCTAACCGACATTTTCGGCCACGACGCCACCGAATATGGCGCTTGGTTTGATCGAATGCCAGACGGGGTGATTTTGGATCAACGCCTGCTTTGGATTACTGTTTTGATGATCTTGGTGATACGCGGCGCGGGCCCTCTTTCACTGGATCGCGCATTCAGCCGCCAGCAGTAACCCTCGAACCAAAAGCTGGTTTCTTTTCTGTATAAATATCCCCGGGGAAGACTGCGCATCGCGCAGACGGGGGCAGACAGCCCCCTCACCGCCGCCCGTTAGGGGTGGCTCCCAAAGCGTTGCGCTGCAACTCCGTTTAACAACCGGCCTCAAGGCCTAGGGCGTAGACCTAGTGCTCATCGGGCTGCATGGCGGCAAGCGCCAAAACACCGCCCAAACCACACATGGCAATCGGGAACATGGTGAACACGCCAAAGCCAAAAGCGTAATACATGCCCGCGGCGGAAACCAACATCAAACCACCAGCAATCATTGCGCGTGATCGCGCCATGGCACCACCGGCAATCGCCAATAGCGGCGAAAACAGGCTCATAAACCGGATCAGGCCAACATTATCAACCTGTTCCAGAACATCGGGCACCTCATCGCCTATCCAATCCACAAACTCGGTATAGCCATAGCTGAAAAATCCAACCAGCATCCCGATAATTCCGCCGATAATTCCCAGCACCAAAGCCGAATTGCGCATGTAATGTCTCCTTGCTTACAAAGACCACTTAAGCGCTTTGATCCGTTTTTTTAACCCCTCGCGGAGTCCAATTGCCTTTTTCGCTCCACATTTTTTCCTGTTTGTCCCCCCAACCCAATGTAATCAGGCCGCCATCCTCAATAATCAGCGGGCGCTTCATCAACAACGGGTGCTTCAACATCAATTCGACAGGTTTTTGGTTTTTCTCCTTATCCGTCAATTTGCGCCACGAAGGCGAACGCTTATTTAATAGGGCCTCTCCAAAGATCACGTGCATCTTTTCCAGCAGTTCCGCAGAAATACCGTCTTTGCGCACATCCACAATATCGGCGTCTTCTTCATTTTCCCGCAAAACCTTGAGCGCTTTGCGGCAGGTGCTACAGGTTTTCAAACCGTATATTTTCATCATCTGCGTACTCTCCTAACCGATCAAACGGTACTCTTTCGTGCTGATATCCTGTTGCGCTTTGTCAGGTAATAAGGCGTGCAAACAATGTTCCAAGTCAACAAAAACGCAACTTTTAAAAAAAAGTGAAAAAAGTGAGCGCGCCTCCAAATTATTCAAAATTTTGTTGAACCGTGAAGAAAGTCACTTAAACCCATGAACTATATACATATTTGAAGACAGACTCATAAAAAAACAAATGACTTAAGGTCAATTTCGTCAAAATAACGCCGGAATTTTAAAAATAGTACCTTGTATTTTTGCGCAAAACCCCTCACATGAGGGTTGTGAAGACAGACTTTTTCTACCGCTACCTTTTCTAAGCGTTGCCGGACAAACACTAGAGAGACTGCAACCACCACACCGCTGCATTTCGCGGGCGGGACTAGAAATAGGAGATACGGATAATGGCTACTGGCACCGTAAAATGGTTTAACACTACTAAAGGCTTCGGCTTTATCGCACCTGATGATGGCGGCAAAGACGTGTTTGTACACATCTCGGCTGTTGAGCGTGCAGGCCTTACAGGTCTTGCAGACAACCAAAAAGTGACATTCGAAATGGAAGAAGGCCGTGATGGTCGTCAATCCGCCGGCGCTTTGGCTCTTGCTGACTAAATCTTTGCTGACCTAAGGTCGTCAAAGTAAGAATTCAAAAACACCCCGCTGCATTTGCAGCGGGGTGTTTTTGTATCTGATGTCTAGTTACTACAGCCTTTTGTGCCGATTGGGCAAGATGGCGTAGATTGAACATAGCGGCGCGTCGTTCCTACCGTGCGCGCACGGCGCAACGGGTGCGCTTTCATGGATTGGTACGAAACCGATTGATTGGGTGTGCCGCAGCAAATCACGCCATCAATGGTAATCGGCTGTAAGCCTGAGGGGCAATTATTTTCGCCGCCATAAGCATAAATGCGTGGCCCATCGGCCAAAGCCGGTGCCGCACCCAGCATCACAAGTCCAAGCGTCGCGTATGTTATCTTTTTAATCATTTCACACTCCCAATAAATAGCCAATCAATGGCCCACACGATTGCGCCAAAAGATAAGCATGGCGGAATCACCTGTCAAACATTCCGGTGGAAATGGTTCGTTTCCAAATCCGGATGAATCAAATAGGCACCAGATCGGTCTGATTTGGGCGGGGAATTCATTTTACCTAAATATTATTCCTTGATCAGGATTTCGAATTCGCGCCATTCACCTTTGCTCATGCCGCTGGTTTCTTGCGTCACCTCTTCGCCTCGGATCATTTTGCGCACACATTCCATTGCCTTGCCGCTTAGATTGGCACCGCCAAGACGGTAATCCTCAAATGCGCCATAAGCGGCGGGCACCCAATCGGCCACAACCTTGCAAATCGCATCAGCATAGACGCGAATTTCATATTGCGCATGGGCATCGGCACGCAATCGCAAAAAATGGAACAAATTGTGCAGATCGACCTTCCAATACCACTGGGTATAAATATTTGTCGGCAGGTTCATTCGCGCCAGTTCACGCGCCAATCCTTGTTGGCCTTCATCGGAAATCATCGCCTCGTAATTATCATAGCTGCGATTGCTGTCGGTTTTCAAAATTTCCAAAACCCGCGCGGCCTCTTCACCTTCAAGCGCTGCGCCGCGGCCCTGATTATTGACCACCGATTGCGCGGCCAGTTGATCAGAGGCGGGAATATAAAATTCGCGATCCAGGATCGAATAGCGCGCCGAATATTCGTTCACATTGGCGGTGCGATGCCGGATCCATTGGCGTGCCACAAATACCGGTAGTTTTACATGCAGCTTGATTTCGCACATTTCAAACGGGGTGCTGTGCCAATGGCGCATCAAATAACGAATCAATCCGGCGTCATTCTGCACCGATTTTGTACCCCGCCCATAAGACACCCGCGCCGCCTGACAAATCGCTGCGTCATCGCCCATGTAATCAACCACACGGATAAATCCGTGATCCAGCACTTCATGCGCTTTATATAGATGCGCCTCCATGCCGTCACTGACCGCACGCATGGTTAAATGAGATTCGCCGCGTTGGGCTTCGATTTCGGCTTTCTGCTCGGGTGTCAGCGGCATAGGGAATCCTTTTGGTATCCGATACTAAATAGCGGGCGGCAATTCACAATCATAATCAATATGGCTCTAACAGGAACAAACAACAAAATAAAGCGTGGCCCCCTAACCACTTGAAACTACATAGGTCTATTTTATGTATTTCGATCTCGAATTTCTTGACACTTACGCCCTAAATGATAAATCTTTTCCAATCAGGCGAATTTGGAATGCTGAAAGCAATATTTTTAAGTGTCGGCATTCTTAGTTTAGCCGCGTGTGGCGCACCGGGAGAGGGTGGAAATACTGGTGGCGGCGGCGGCGGTGGCAACACCGGAGTAGGGGCAAACCCGTTACCGGCCAGCCTTGCAAAAAATCTTTCAAATGCTGTATATAATTCAACAGCCAATACTCTCCATTTAACCCTATACGGGTTTGACAGCCCACAGCTGGACGCCGACTTTGTTCGCACACCGGCCCGCGATATAACCAGTTCGGATGGAACAACAACCTATCGTGCATACACCA
>CAMZKY010000066.1 GCA_947311455.1 uncultured Marinosulfonomonas sp.
GATAAACTGCACAACACCGCATTTCATATCATGGGCAATACAGCGAAAAATCATTCCGAATGCAGCCGAAGATTTGCCTTTGCCTTTACCCGTATGAACAATAATCAGGCCCTTTTTATCGGTTTTGGTGGCCATGATTTTATCACGCGCGGCCTTTTTCTTGGCCATTTTTATTGCGTGGCGGTCGGTATCTGCTGTCATGTGATTTTCCTTCTATCCTGAACTGACTGTGCTGGATGCAGGCATCAAATGCAAGAACGGGCCGCCAATTAAGGCAGCCCGTTCCGTAAAAATTGGATTTATTTATTATTCAGCAGGTACCGCACTTGTGACGGTTTGTTTGCCAAAGTGTTGTTTGTTCAAGCGTAAAACCAAAGCGACCATGGCGAACTGGAGTGCGATTGCGATGGCGGTTACAGCCCAGTAAATCATGGAGTATTTGTCAATCACACCGGTTGCAACAAAGCCTTTGTTCAGCAGGAATTGCACCATGACAGACAAGGCAACACCGGGGCAGACAAGCGCGTAGGAGCCTGGTGATGTTTTTGAACCGAATACGAAGTCCTTAAAATACCCTTGGCGTTTCAAAACCATCAGGCCCAGACCCAGGAACATCAGCTGAATTGTGAACAGTTTCACCATCAACATAAATGTGTCACCCGCCGTGATATGCACATCATAAAATGTGTGCATTGCGTGGTTTTGGCGCAAGAACATGATGCCTAGTGTTGTTACCATCGGCACGACAATCATCAATGTTGGGGCAGCTTCTTCGTGTGTGCCGTAGTGCAACATTGAATTGAGCGCAGTAATCGCAGCAAGAACACCATAAAGAACTGCCGCCAGGCCAACAGCGGTGGAAAGAACCATGCTGATGCTGATTGTCATTGGATTGTGGCTCATGGCGGAGGGGGCCGATAGGCCAACAGCAACCATTGAAAGCGCAAATGCAGGGACAAGCTGTGCGAATGAGTTGTGCGCAGTTACGTCGAAAATTCCGCCTTTCGAGAGAACACGGCCAAGGAAGTGACCAATTTCGCGAAAGGCAATATATCCAATAATTGCAAAGGCCAGCAGGGCAAGTGGGAATAGATATTCAACAATATTCCATAGGCCGGGAACAAAAACCAGACCAACGATAAAGCCCATATTTACCGTCATGGCCAACGCCAGTGGCATTGCCAAAATCGCACTTTCTGCATTTGAGGAGCGAAGGGCTTTGTAGGCTTCGGTTTTCTTGAACTTGTTATAAGCGGAGAGGTTCCAGAACAGGGATTTCAGGTTCAGGATTGCAAAGAACGCAATACCTGCCATGGCAATAACGATCATGATTTGAGAGGCAATATCGCCGCTATTGAACTTGGCTAGAATGTCTTCGAACACCGGAACGGCACGGCCTTTGTGCGGCACCCAGAACAGAAGATACATAAAGAAGGTTACAACAAGCCCGCCGGCGCCCAGCGAAGCAAGAAAATAAATCGGCGTGTAATTATCCGATGGTTTAGTGGGGGATGACATTTTACTGTCCTTTCATATTCCTAAATTTGAATGTGATATAGGGAGTTAGTTTCTGTGCAGTAATGGTGCATTCTGTCGCACCAGTTGCTATTGTGGATAACGTCAAAATGGTTTGTGTGTATTGCGTATTTAAGCCGTGTGGCTTGTGTATTGCGAAAATACCGAATGAGACGAAATCTCGTGTATTTAAGTGATAAACCTTTAAAACATTGTTAATTATCGTTTGGCAGGTTGAGGGAACACAGAATCAGGAATCCCAAATGAACCTATTAAAATCGGGCCTTGCTCTACTTATACTCGCCGCATGCGATAGCCCCCATCCGGCCTTCAATGCGGTGCAGCGCCAAACCATTACCGTTCAAGGCAGCACATTTCAGATACGCATAAGGAATGACATCGCAGAAGCGATTCGAACAAATTTTGAGTTCAATCCCAAAAGCCGCGCAATCTTTCCCAAAGCAACGAAAGCCATCGAAATGGTATCGGGCTGCAAAGTTGTCCCTGATTCGATGGAAGGTGATCCGGCGCTGGTGCGTGCCAGAATTGATTGCCCATAGCGCACCCGGCATTGACTGAGCTGGCGGCTGGTGAAAAACCGTTGAAATTGATGGATTGGTTTGCGCTTGAGTTAAGGAAATAAAAACGATGCCTCAGGCAATTTTGCCCGAGGCTGCGTTTTGTTTAATTGCCACCGGCTTCTTTAGTGCCTTCGATAACGAATTTATGCCCGGCGTGGCAGCTTGTGCAATTTAGCATCAAATCCCCCAAACCCGTCAGAACAGCATTTGCATCGCCACCAGTTGCGGTTTTGCCTAATTCGGTAAACAAATCATGGGTTGCAAAGCCCAGTGATTTGAATTCAATCGGTAGCTTGCCAATCAATGACGGCGACATGTCGGCGTCACCACCCTGTCCCATTTCGGTGGCCAATTCCTCGACAGTTTTCAGATCGCCTTTGGCAATGGCTTCTGTTACGCCTTGGATGGTTTCTAGAAACTTGCGCATTTCCCCCAGGATCATTGTGCGCTCGTCTTCTGTTACCAAAATTGCCGTACGATCATCCTTTGAAGGAATTGTGTTGCCCGTCAGGATGAACATTTTCACCATAAAGCCAAGCGCGACAAGCAGAGCAATGATAAGGAGCCAGAGGAATTTCGGGGATTTCAGCATTGGAAAACCTTTTATTAGACTTGAGTTAACCTTCACTAAATTGAGTTGTTATCGGTTTGTCAACTTCTTGCACTGGCAGGTTAAAAGTTAACAGCGCTTATCCAAGCAAACGCCGTGCAATAACCTGCGCTTGAATTTCCGCAGCACCCTCAAAAATACTCAGGATACGGGCGTCACACAAAATACGACTGATCTGGTATTCCAGTGCAAAGCCGTTGCCGCCGTGAATTTGCAAGGCGTTATCTGCCGCAGCCCACGCCACGCGCGCCCCCAGCAATTTTGCCATACCGGCTTCAAGATCACAGCGCTGATCATGGTCTTTTTCCCACGAGGCAAAATAGGCCATTTGACGAGCGATCATAATTTCAACAGCCATCATCGCTAGCTTGCCTGAAACGCGGGGGAAATTTATCAGGGATTTTCCAAATTGTTTGCGATCATTGGCATATTGCATGCCGACCTCAAGCGCGTTTTGGGCCACGCCAATGGCGCGCGCCGCAGTTTGGATACGTGCGCTTTCAAAGGTTTGCATCAGCTGTTTAAAACCCTGTCCTTCAACGCCGCCCAAAAGGTTTTCGCTCTTTACCTTAAAGCAATCAAAACCTAGCTCGTATTCCTTCATCCCGCGATAGCCCAGAACCTCGATTTCGCCACCGGTCATGCCGTCGGTCGGGAATGGATTTTCATCACTTCCCGGGGTTTTTTCGGCCAGAAACATTGAAAGGCCTTTGTAATTTGATGTGTCAGGATCGGTGCGCGCCAGCAACGTCATCACATGGGTGCGGGCAGCGTGGGTGATCCATGTTTTGTTGCCTGTCACAACATACTCATCGCCATCCTTAACCGCACGGGTTTTTAACGCGCCAAGGTCGGATCCGGTGTTGGGTTCGGTGAAGACCGCGGTTGGTAGAATTTCGGCTGAGGCGATTTTTGGCAGCCAATGTTGTTTCTGCTCTTCGGTGCCACCGCAGATAATCAGCTCGGCGGCGATTTCAGAGCGGGTGCCAAGCGAGCCAACGCCGATATAGCCGCGCGACAATTCCTCGGACACCACGCACATAGAAGCCTTGGACAGGCCAAAGCCGCCGTATTGTTCGGGAATTGTTAATCCGAAAACGCCCAATTCTGCCATTTCCTCGATGATCGCCATCGGAATCAGCTCATCATTTAGATGCCAGTCATGGGCATGTGGTGCCACGCGCTCATCTGCAAAACGGCGAAATTGATCGCGGATCATTTCCAATTCGTCATCCAATCCCGTCACACCAAAAGTGGCGTGACCCGCGGTTTCTTGCATCAGATCAACCAAAGCACCGCGGCTGGTAGTGGTGTTGCCTTTCGTGATCAAGGTGCAGATTTCGGGGGTATCTAGTGGCGCAAGATCAAGCATATTCAGGCGCGATATTTCGCCCTGAGACATCGGAATGCCGCCATTGATTTGCGCAAGATATTCCCCAAAAGCAATCTGCAATATCAGCTGCTCCATGGTGCCAAATGTGCCGTTATCCTTTAGGCGATCCGCCCATGCGTGCATCTGGTGCAACGCGGCGGAATAGGTGGCAAGCCATGAAAGACTGTGTGCCGCGTCTTGATTGGCCTCAAGCAAATCCGAGGAAATCCGTTCGTCTTGCGTAACCATGTTTTGCAAAGATGCCTTGGCGTTTTCCAGCAGGTCTGCAACGGGGGCTAACGCCGCGTTTGTCAGGGATAACAGATCTGGTAAAAGAGCAGGAGAAGACATGGCAATTTCCTTTGGTAATGTTGGGAATCGACATAGCTACTTTGCAGTTGCAGCGCAAGAAAAATGCGCCAGTACTGTATTTATTGAATAGAAATTGCGTGTAAAAACGTTAGGTTGCTGTTCAAAAGGTAAAAAACAGCGACCAATGATCTTTTTTAGCATTAGGCATACCGCCCGCTCTGTCTGCATTTGCGCATGCAGCATTGTTCTTGGTTGAATATGTTTATAGCCGGTCCACCTCTGATTTGTTGTGCAATAAATGCAAATCTTTCGCCGGCACATCTGTGTGCGCAATCTTAACCGTTTTGCCCCATAGCCTCTCACCTGTTCCTGGAGGTTATTGTAAAGACAATCGGTCGACCAATTAGAAATTTAGGCTTGCGAAGCATTCAATCTGCGAGATCTCGAAATAAAGCTGACAATAAAAATTGCGGTTAGGATCAGGATGATTGTTGGCGCTGGCGCACTGTCGATATAGAAACTTAGATAGATACCCGCGAAACCCGAAAACAAAGTAACCAGTACCGAGATTACCAACATATTTTCAAACCGACGACTAAGTAGAAACGCAATCGCACCAGGGGCGATCAATAAACCAATGGTTAAAATAATACCAACGGCTGTTAAGGTTGCGACAATGGTAAGCGAAAGGGCAGAAAGCAGCCCATAATGCAGCAATCGAACGCGTAAACCAACGGTTTGGGCCTGTGCCGGGTCGAACGCATGCAGCAATAGATCGCGACGTTTGGCAAGAATAGGTAAAGTGACGGCAGCAGCTATAAGCCCCGTCGTGATGATATCGCCCCAATTGATGCCCAACATATTGCCAAACAGTATGTGATCAAGATGCACATCGGTTTCAATTTTTGTGTACAATACGATGCCAAAGCCAAACATACCCGAAAATACGATGCCCATAATAGTATCTTGTTTAATACGGCTGTTTTCTTGCAAAAAACCGGTTGCCAGGGCTGTAAACATGCCAGCACAAAACGCTCCGATTATCAGTGGTATATTCAGGATGTAGGCCAGTACGACACCGGGTAAAACGGCATGGCTTATGGCGTCTCCCATCAAAGACCATCCTTTTAGCACCAAAAAACATGACAGTAAGGCGCTTGGTACGGCGATAATGGCCATGATGATGAACGCGTTCTGCATGAATGAAAATTGAAAAGGGAGTAAAAGTTCCTCGATCATGTTATGCTCCGCTTTGCCATTCGGATACGGCGGCGTGCGGCAAGGTATCCGTGCTTGGGTGCAAAAAGAAATGCGATTAGGAATAACAATGTTTGAAGGCAAATAATGATCCCGCCGGTAGCCCCGTCGATGAAAAAGCTAAGATAAGCGCCAGCGAAACTTGTTATCGTACCAATGGAAACACTTAACATCAGCAAGCGTGGGAACCTGTCTGATAGCAAATAGGCGGTTGCTCCGGGGGTTACGACAAGGGCGATCACCAAGAACGCGCCAACTGTTTGCAGTGCTGCCACACAAGATGCGGACAGCAACATAAAAAAGACAAACTTATGATGAGCGGGATTTATCCCGATTGAGCGCGCGTGGTTTTCATCAAAGAAGACAACCATCAGATCTTTCCATTTCATCAACAAAATAGACATTGAGACAACGCCGATGATTACAAGCTGCAACGTATCTTCGGGGGTGATGGCAAGGATGTTGCCCATGGTGATGGTTTGGATGTTTACCGATGTGGGCGATAGCGAAACCATGAAAAGCCCAAGGCCGAAAAACGAGGTAAAAATCAGGCCAATGATGGCGTCTTCTTTTAGGCCCGAGCGTTGGTTTAAAAATAACATTGCCCCCGCGGCCAGCCCGCCCGCCGTGAATGCCCCCAACGCAAATGGCAGGCCCAGCATATAGGCCCCGGCCACACCCGGCACGATGGAATGGCTAAGAGCATCGCCAATCAGTGACCAGCCTTTTAGCATCAGATAAGCTGACAAAAAGGCACAAACCCCACCCACAAGCGCCGAGACCCACATGGCATTTGTCATGTACCCGTATTGAAAGGGCTGTAGCAGGGTTTCGATCATTCTGATTGCTCCGGCTTGTCGTCATACACCACAAACGGACGCTCATCATCGGTGATTACGGTTATCTGGCGCGTATCGTCATCATCATGCAAATCGGCGCCACCCAAAACAAAATGGCGTAAAACGCCGCCAAAGGCCTTTTCAAGGTTGGCTTGGGTAAAGACAGCTTTGGTGGGGCCGTGGGCCAGAACAGTGCCTTTTACCAGCACCGTGCGATCACAAAATTCCGGAACCGAACCAAGATTGTGCGTTGCCACCAACATCACGCGGCCCTCTTTGCGCAGATCGCGAAGCAGTTCTATGATGGCGTCTTCTGTTTTAACATCGACGCCTGTGAATGGCTCATCCAGAAGAATCACTTTACCTTCCTGCGCAAGCGCACGGGCAAGAAAAACGCGCTTGCGCTGGCCGCCAGACAATTCACCAATTTGGCGTTTGCGAAACTCGACCATACCAACACGCTTCAAGGCATCGGTAACTGCGGCTTGGTCGGTGGGTTTGGCAATACGCAAAAATCCCATATGGCCATAGCGGCCCATCATCACCACATCTTCAACCAACACCGGGAAAGACCAATCAACCTCTTCGGCTTGAGGCACGTAGGCGACAATATTTTTCTTTAGCGCGTCTTTTACGCTATGGCCCAGAATGGTGATTTTACCTTTCGAGGCGGGCACAAAGCCCATGATCGCCTTGAATAAAGTGGATTTACCTGCGCCGTTCACCCCCACAAGGGCGGTGATTGTGCCTGTAGGGATGTCAAAGCTGGCATTCCTAAGTGCGGTGTGGCCGTTTTTATAGGTGACGGTAACGTCACGGGCATGAATTCCGTATTCCATTTTGGCCTCTAGTTTTGATTGGCACGCAGGCCGTCGAGAATGGTTTGGGACGTAACGCGCAAAAGATCAAGATAGGTGGGGGCCGCGCCGCCTGGTTTGGTGAGCGAATCGACATATAGAACACCGCCAAATTTCGCACCGGTTTCACGGGCGACCTGTTTGGCGGGGTTTATGTTTACGGTGCTTTCGCAAAACATTGCGGGCACACCGTTTTCCCGGATTGCATCAATAACCTTGCGCACCTGTTGTGGTGTGCCGGTTTGATCGGCGTTGATTGGCCACAAATACAATTCCTGAAGATGATAGTCGCGATTTAGATAGCTGAAAGCGCCTTCGCAGGTGGCAAGCCATCGGCGGTTTTCTGGCAGCGCCCGAATTTGATCCCGGATCGGTTCAACCGCGGCGCGCAGCTGTTCTTTGTAAGCCGCGGCATTCGTGGCATAGGTGTCTGCATTGGCGGGATCATGTTTGCTCAGAGCGTCGCGGATGTTGTCAACATAAATATAAGCACCGCTTAGCGACATCCACGCATGGGGATTTGGTTTTCCAGAATAGGCACCTTGAGAGATGCCAATCGGCTCTATTCCCGCAGAAAGAGTGGCTTCTGGTACATCACGCAGGTTAGAAAAGAACTGCTCGAACCACCGTTCAAGGTTTAGTCCGTTCCATAAAATAAGATCAGCTTTTTGGGCGCGCAGAATATCGCGCGGGGTGGGGGAATAGCCGTGAATTTGCGCTCCGGGTTTGGTGATCGAATCAACGTCGGCCACATCACCTGCCACGTTCG
Organism: uncultured Marinosulfonomonas sp.; assembly: GCA_947311455.1. Taxonomy (GTDB): domain Bacteria; phylum Pseudomonadota; class Alphaproteobacteria; order Rhodobacterales; family Rhodobacteraceae; genus Profundibacter. Next base: position 8,113 of record CAMZKY010000066.1, read on the forward strand.
CTGCCATGTCGGCAATGACAGTAAAGGTGGTAATCACGCGTAGGCGTTCGGCGCTGGCTGCTGTTAAGCTTGCAGTTAAGAAACTAATGGCTAAAAGGAAGATTCTAAGGGTTTGCAATGTGATTTCTTTCATATGGGGCTGATTGCTGGTTATTATTCAGTCACTTGTTTGTCAAGCCTGTTGCGAATTACTCGCAATATAGCCTTACAAAATAACGCGCTAAACAAAATGCAAGATTCCGCCATATAAATTTGACCATGCGCCCTTCATCAAATCCGCAAATCAAAGATATCTTTGCTGTGATAAAAATCTGCTGCAATCGCGTGACAACCCCCCTTGGTTCCCGTATAAATCCATGAAACGAACGAAGGACGCGAGCATGTCAGACGACAATAAAAAGCCAGAAGAATATGGTGCAGATTCTATTAAGGTTCTCAGAGGGTTAGAGGCGGTTCGCAAACGCCCTGGCATGTATATCGGGGATACTGATGATGGCTCTGGCCTGCATCACATGGTTTACGAGGTTGTCGATAACGGTATTGATGAGGCTTTGGCAGGGCATGCGGATGCCGTAACGGTAATAATCCACGCAGATTCATCTGTTTCAGTAAGCGATAATGGCCGTGGCATTCCGGTGGGTATCCATGAAGAAGAAGGCGTTTCCGCCGCTGAAGTTATCATGACCCAGCTGCACGCCGGTGGTAAATTCGATAGTAACTCCTATAAAATTTCCGGCGGCCTGCACGGCGTTGGGGTTTCCGTGGTGAATGCCCTGTCTGAATGGCTGGAATTGCGCATCTGGCGTGATGGCAAAGAACACGTTGCGCGATTTGAACACGGTGACACGGCCGAGCACCTAAAGATTGTCGGTGATGCCGGTGAACGCACAGGTACCGAAGTGCGGTTTATGGCGTCGCAGGATACGTTTTCCAATCTGCAATACAGTTTCAAAACCCTTGAAAATCGTTTGCGTGAATTGGCGTTTCTGAATTCCGGCGTGCGGATCATCGTCACGGACGAGCGCCCTGCAGAAGATCTGCGCACCGAATTGTTTTACGACGGCGGCGTCATGGAATTTGTGCGCTATCTTGATCGGTCAAAAACGGCGATGCTGCCCGACCCGATTTCACTTATTGGCGAAAAAGACGGCATTACCGTTGA
>CAMZKY010000067.1 GCA_947311455.1 uncultured Marinosulfonomonas sp.
AAACGTGGATCTATGCAACGAGGCCGCGTTAGGGGTGTTTTGTATAGGGAAAGTAGGAATGGTGCCCCAAGACGGATTTGAACCGCCGACCTACTATTTACGAAACAGTTGCTCTACCACCTGAGCTATTGGGGCATATGCGCGGGTTTTAGCCAAGATTACGCCGATATAAAAGGCCTAATATTTGGCTTATTCTCCGTTCTTTTCACCGCCCAACGCGATTACTTCGCCTTCTACCACTTCCGGCTCTTCTTTGGTTTCGGGCTTTGGCTTTTCGGGGGTAATGTCCGTGGGTTCAACTGTTTCTTCGGATTTATCCTCAAGCGCGCCCACGATAAGCGGCAGCATTTCCGTGGACGATGGCATCGCCACTTCGCCCTCGGTTGGGGTTGTCCAGCTCATCGCATCAAAGGTGCCGCAACTGCCGCAAACCGGTGCCCATGCGGAATGCACATTGTGGCAATTATCACAAACCCATTGCGGGCCGCGCGACGCGGTTAACGCCTTGGTCAGCCAGCCACGCACAACGGAATCTTCTGATCCTTCGCCCCGTTCAATTGCCGCCATAATGGTAAGTGAGCGCGCGGTCGGGTCTTTTTCGACCAGATCACCAATCGCCGCACGCGCCCCGATAAAATCTTTGGCGGCGATGTTCAATTCGGCCAGCAACATTTTGGTTTCGGCATTGTCAGGGTCTATTTTCGTCAGTGCCCTAAACCGTTTGATCCGCGCCTCGGGCGTTTCGTCGGGGTATATTTTGGCAAACACGGCGGCCAAATCAGGGTGTTGATTTGTGCGCCACGCCTTTTTCACCACATTGCCCGCGGCGCGCAATTTGCCGGCATCGATAAAAGATTGCGCCGCCATCACCGCCGCTGGCACCAATTCGGGCACCATGCGGTTTGCCTCGATCGCTTTGGCGCTTGCTGCGTCTTTGTTGCCGACATCCAGTTCATCGCGCGCCTCGGACAGGGCCAAAACCGCATCGCGGCGCTTATGCACATCGCGCGGCAAGGAACCGTGGCGCAATTTCGCACTTAAGGTTTTGCGCGCGCCAACCCAGTCTTCTTTATCTGCCTGTAGACGTAACAAGGTATCCTGTGTTTCAACATGTTTCGGCTTAATGGCAAAGGCCTTTTCCGCCAGCTTTAGCGCCACTTCGGTTTCGCCAGCTGCCAGTTTTTGCTTCATAATTCCGCGCACGCCAACAAATCGGGTTTTGTCATCCAGCAACAGGCGCTTATACACTTCTTCGGCTTTTGCGGTATCGCCTGTCATTTCCGCCGCTTGGGCCGAAATCAGGTTGGTTAGTTCCGGTTTGTTCAGAAATTTTTCGGCTTTAGCTGCTTTGATCATCGCCAAACGCCCCTCGCCCGAGGCCAGCGCCATCATACCCTCTGACAATGCCTCATAGCCTTTCTTTTCACGGTTACGATCAAAATACCGCGAAACGGCCGTTTCATCCCCGTTCAGAAATTTGAACACCGCAATCAACAGGCCCACCAGTTTGAACAGCACCCAAATTAGCGCTAGAAAAATAATCGCCGCAATCACCGCCTGAAGCGGGCCAAGGGTAAATTCCATTCCTGCGATGGCGATGCGCACACCGGACCCGGCCTCCATCAGATAACCCGCACCCAGCGTCAATCCTGCAATCGCAGCCACAAAAAGAAGTATTTTGATCAAAGACCAGAGCATCAGAAAATCCTTAGTTACTGTTCAACGCTTGCGACACTGCCGCAATACCGGAAACCACATCAATACGCGCTTGCGCGCCAGCCACCCAATCGGCCAATTCGTGTTGGCCTGCATCGGGTAATTTGCCAACCAATGCAATCGCACCAGCCAGATCGCCGGTTTTCACCGCCGCACCGGCACGGGACAATACCGCATCAGGATCGTCACCTTCGCGTGCCTCAATCGAGCGTGCGCCAACTTGCGTGCGCAAAAACGCGCCCAGCTTATCCATCGCGCCATCACCCGTTGTGGCCTTGATCGAAACGGCAAGCCCGGCGCGCGCCGGATCGTCAAAGGATTTTTGTAAATCCGCCAGCGTCGCCACGCCTTTAGCCGCGTTGTCGGCTAGGGCTGCTGGAATTTCCACATCTGTTGCAGATCCCAGTTCTTTCAACGCTGCGCCAAACGGCGTGCCGCTTTCAATCGCCGTTTGTATCTGAGACATGGCCGTGCGGACCGTTGCTGCCTTGGCTTTACTGTCGGCACTGCTTTCTAATGACGCGGCTTTTTCCTCGGCACTTTTGATCTTGGCTTCGGCTTCGGCTGTGGCTTTTTCAACGGCGGCGCGTTGCTCTTCGATCTGGGCACGCATCGCTTCCAACTCACGCTCATATGCGGCGGCGGCCTCGGATGTTACGCCGGTGCCCTCGGAAATCGGGCGTTTTTCAACGGTTGTCAGGCGCGCTTCAATCGCGGCGATTGTTTCGGATACGCCGGCTAGTTTATCATCAATCATTCCCGAAACCTGCCCATCGGCATCACGCAATTCGGCAATCGCAACAGTTAGATCATCGGTGTTAGAGTTAGACAGCGCAGCTATTTTCGCTTCGGCCTCGGTCAGTTGTGTTTTCTGCACATCCAGCGCCGCCGCAAGTTTGGCAATCATCGCGGGGTCAACATGCGGCTGGTTGATGAAATAATACGTCGCCGCACCAAACCCGATACCACCGGCAACAATTCCGCCAATCAAAACCGGTAACACACCTGATTTCTTTTTCTCATCCGCCTTGGGTGTTTCGGTCTTTGGATCGTCTTTTTTCACGGGTGGCTTTTTAACGGCAGGGGGCCGCGTATTTCGTGGTTTTTTGGTTTCCTTCACCACAACGGCATCTTCGATCTTTTTAACGGGCTTTGTGTTTGGTTTTTTAGAAGGTTCTTTAGGGTTGGCCACGTGAACTCACCTTTTTCGAATCAAAATCATACCTGCCGCACTGCGGCATACTAAATCCAGACTACCTCGGGTTTCTAGCGCCCTCAAGTAAGCCTTATGCGTCGTAATGCCTCTTAATTGCCTGTAACGTCGCGTCGGCATTCGGGGCATCGGCAACGGTAACTGTCATATTTTCAAGGCCGGAAACCACCTGCGCCACGGCATCACTGATCGCAATGATATGAATCGGCGCACAAGCATTCCCCATCTCGGCGACAAATAGCTTAGCAGTGCGGGGCGAGAATAGGGGAAGAATCACAGTTTCGTAACCCTCAAGCAAATTACGCGCCTGTTTGGTTAACGGCCTAGGCGTCTGTCGATAGGCGGTTACCGGCTGGATTGGCACCCCCCTTTGGGTTAAAACCGTGGCAATATCACCGCGCACATGTTCGCCCCTGACGTGAATAAGTGGGCCTTTGGTTTGCCCTAAAATCAGTTCGACCAAATCACCCGCGTTGCCCCCTGCAGAAACCGCATCAAACCCCGCATCCTGTGCAACGCGCATGGTTTTATCGCCAACACAATAGGCGCGAATGTTTGCTGGCGGACAGGCGTTAACCCCGTTCACCGAGGTAAAGATCACCCCTTTAAACCGCGTATCAATCGGCGGGATCGGCAGGGTTTCAATCCAGATTAACGGCGAAATCACTGGCGTAGCCCCCGTCGCATCACGGCACATTTTGGCAAACTGTTCCGATTGCGCCTGTGGACGGGTCAGTAATATTTTTGGCGTATTTTGATTGTCTGACGTCATAGAACAATGTTACCTGCGCTTAACCCTAATCACAACTGGCGCGCCTTATGAAAACCCTGACCGTTCTTGGATTGGAAAGCAGCTGCGATGATACCGCCGCCGCCGTGGTGCGCCATACAATTGGCGAACCTGCACAAATTCTGTCATCTATCGTGTTTGGTCAAACCGAACTGCACGCTGAATTTGGCGGCGTGGTGCCCGAAATCGCCGCGCGCGCCCATGCCGAACGGCTGGATATTTGCGTGGAGCAGGCGCTTGAAGCGGCGGGATTGGGGCTAAAAGACATGGACGCCATCGCCGTCACCGCCGGCCCTGGTCTGATTGGTGGTGTATTGTCTGGGGTAATGTGTGCCAAAGGATTGTCGGCGGGATCTGGTATTCCGCTGGTTGGCGTTAACCATCTTGCAGGTCATGCCCTGACACCCAGATTAACTGATAATGCCGCGTTCCCCTATTTAATGCTGCTGGTGTCGGGTGGCCATTGCCAATTTCTGATCGCTAAAAGCAATGATGATTTCGCCCGCCTTGGCGGCACCATTGATGATGCCCCGGGCGAAGCGTTTGACAAAACCGCCAAATTGCTGGGCCTTCCGCAGCCAGGCGGGCCATCGGTTGAGGCCGAGGCGAAATCAGGCGATCCAAAACGCTTCTCGCTGCCGCGCCCGCTATTGGATCGGGCTGGTTGCGATATGTCGTTCTCCGGTTTGAAAACCGCTTTGCTGCGCACCCGTGATAAAATCGTGGCGCAGCATAACGGATTGCCCAGACAAGATCGTGCTGATCTTTGTGCCTCGTTTCAAACGGCGGTTTCCGATGTGTTGGCCGAAAAAACCCGCCGTGCGTTGAAAAAATACCTTGAACTTGCGCCTTCTGCCCCCCTGCTGGCCGTTGCGGGAGGGGTTGCGGCAAATACCCAACTTCGCGCCGCGTTAGAGACTGTTTGCGCCGAATTAGATGTCACCTTTACCGCACCACCGCTGGCCCTATGCACCGACAACGCCGCGATGATCGCATGGGCGGGGTTAGAGCGGTTTAGAGACGGAAAATCCGATGATTACGGCCTATCAGCCCGACCGCGCTGGCCCTTGGATAAAACCAGCCCGTCAATGTTGGGATCAGGCAAAAAAGGCCCAAAAGCATGAGCATTTCTATTCTGGGCGCAGGGGCCTTTGGCACCGCTTTGGCGATTTCATTGGCTCGTAACGGTCAGGCGATTACCCTGTGGGCGCGCGACGTGAAGCAGGCACAAGACATGCAAAAGATGCGCGAAAATGTGAAACGCCTGAAAGGGCATCCATTTCCGGAAAGCCTGACAATTGCCAATGATCTATCCAGCGCCACGCGATCCGAAATCCTGCTTTTGGCGGTGCCGATGCAGCAGCTTACGGCATTTGCCGAGCAACACCAAACCCACCTCAATCACAAAACCCTTGTCGCCTGTTGCAAAGGGATCGACGTTAAATCTGGCCGCGGCCCGGTGGAAATCCTAAAAACTACTATTTCGGAATCGTGGATCTCAATCCTGACCGGCCCCAGCTTTGCCAATGACATCGCCCAGGGCCTTCCCACTGCGCTTACGCTGGCCGTCGATGGCGAAACCCGTGGCCGCGATTTGCAAATGAAGCTATCCACCGACAATCTGCGCCTTTACCTTAGCCTTGATCCCAAAGGTGCCGAACTGGGTGGTGCGCTGAAAAATATAATCGCCATTGCCAGTGGTGCCGCCATTGGCGCGGGCCTTGGCGAAAGCGCGCGCGCCGCGATTATGACGCGTGGTTTTAGCGAGATGCAACGGCTGGCCGAAGCATTGGATGCAAGGGCAGAGACCCTGTTTGGGTTATCCGGTTTTGGCGATCTAACCCTGACCTGCACCTCGACCCAATCGCGAAATTACCGTTACGGGCTGGCCTTGGGCGCGGGTATTGGATTTGATGAAAACACCACGGTTGAGGGGGTTGCAACAGCCAAAGCGGTGTCTAACCTTGCCCAAAACCTAAAAGTCGACATGCCAATCACCGCCGCAATCAACCGTGTTTTAGCAGGTGAAACCGGCCTGCATGAGGAAATGACTACCCTTCTTTCGCGGCCTTTAAAAAAGGAATAAACCATGCTTGTTGCCCTGATTGCCCATGACAAACCAAACGCCCTGCATATCCGGCAGGAAAATCGCGATGCCCATATCCGTTATTTAGAAAAATCTTCGGGCATTGATTATGCCGGCCCGTTTTTGTTTGAAGATGGAAACATGTGCGGTTCATTGTTGATTTTAGATGTCCCAGATTTAGAAAGCGCCCAGCGCTGGGCAGATAATGATCCTTACGCCAAAGCCGGATTGTTTGAATCCGTAATGCTGAAACCCTGGAAAAAGGTTGTTGTGAACGATGTATTGGTTGTTTAAATCCGAACCCAACGCCTGGAGCTGGGATGATCAGGTTGCCAAAGGTGACACGGGCGAAGAATGGGACGGGGTGCGCAATTATCAGGCCCGCAATATCATGCGGCAGATGGAGATTGGCGATCTTGGGTTTTTCTATCATTCGCAAAAGGAAAAATCCGTGGTTGGCATTGTCGAAATCATTGCCCCCGCTCATCCCGACAGTACCACCAATGATGACCGTTGGGAATGTGTCGATATCAAAGCTGTGCGCGCCCTGAAAAATCCCGTCACGCTGGCGATGTGTAAATCCGATCCACGATTGGCGGATATGGTTTTGGTAAAAAACACGCGGCTGTCGGTTCAGCCGATCACACCTGCCGAATGGGACGTTATCCTTGAGTTAGGGAATTCTTAACCGCTCGCCGCGTTAACCACGCGTTGCGATGGCTATTTGCCATACGCAAACCATACGCTTGCCATACGCAAACCATACCGCTGGCTTGGCCGTTTAGCATTGTATAGCCAAGCGACATATTTATGGTATTATCCGCCCATGAGTCATCCAGTTTCATTCCGCCGCCATGTTTTGCGTGTTAAAGAGCGTGAGGGGTTGAGTTTTGGCGAGACAGCCGACCGGTTTTCGGTGGGGATTGCCTCG
>CAMZKY010000068.1 GCA_947311455.1 uncultured Marinosulfonomonas sp.
ACTCATTCCTCCCTATATTCTTTGGTAACGCCACAAATCTGCAGGAGGCCATGTGATGGAGAATCGAAAAATATCCAATCTGGCATATGTGCTATTGTTCGCGCTAATTCTTTATGTGTCGATCACAGGGGGCGTATAATGGCCCAACGTTTTCAGGGCGAATTCAGCCGTAGTTCCGCCGGCAAAACCTCGCCCCATGTTAAGCGTTCGAAAAAACTGCGCGTCATTGGCAAAACCCGCTCATGGCTGTTGTTTGTCGCCCCCCTACCCATGGCGATCCGTGCGTTTTTCTTTGACGCTTCCGGCATGGCGATCACATTTGCCGGTTTTGGCGCGCTGATCTTGGCTGCATGGCTGACCCGCGAAGGGCTGATTGCCCAAACGGCCTATGAAGAACGCAAGGTTGCCCGTCGCCCTGCAATTCCACGCAAGATATTCGGCTCGGCATTAACGGGGATTGGCCTGTTTCTAGCCGGATATGCCGAAACCCGCGCCATCTTTGATCCGCTGATTATCGGCGCAATCGGCACGATTTTACACAGCCTGACCTTTGGGTTCGATCCGATGAAAAACAAAGGTATGGAGGGCATCGACGAATACCAAACCGAACGCGTGGCCCGTGTGGTGGATAAGGGCGAAAAATACCTGGCCGAAATGGCCGACGCGATCAAACGTGCCCGCAACCGCCGCATTGAACAGCGCGTTGCGCAGTTTTCTGACACCGCCCGTGAAATGTTTCGCACCGTTGAAAACGATCCGCGTGATCTGACAGCTGCGCGCAAATATATGGGCGTCTATTTAAAAGGCGCCCGCGATGCGACGGTGAAATTCGCGGACATCTATGCGCACAACCAAGATCAGCAAGCCCTTGCCAATTTTGACGATCTACTGAACGACCTGGAAGAAAATTTTGCCGCCCGCACCGAAAAGCTGCTATTGGACGACAAAAGCGATCTGGACATTGAAATCGAAGTGCTGCGCGACCGCTTGCAACGCGAAGGCATTGTGATGGGCAAATAGCCCCATACCTGAAGGAGACATATAATGGGTGAAACTGTACGAGAAAAGGCGGAAAAATCATTGGCCGTATTAGAAGAAGTGACCGCCGTTGAGCTGGCCGAACCAACGGGTGAGCTGATCGAGCTTGCCGCAGCACCTGCGCCTTTGGCCGTTGAAATTAAAAAACGCATGGATGAAATCGATATGACCGACACAGGGTCAATCGTGTCGTTCGGCTCTGCCGCCCAAGGCGAATTGCAGGTGATCAGCCAACAAATGCTCGCTGATGTGCGCAACAAAGATGTTGGCCCTGCGGGCGACAGCCTGCGCAACATCGTCACCACCATTCGCGGCTTTTCGATTTCCGAACTGGACGTGCGGCGTAAACAATCTTGGTGGGAAAAACTGCTGGGGCGCAGTGCCCCATTTGCCAAATTTCTTTCGCGGTTTGAAACCGTTCAAGGCCAACTTGATAAAGTTACCGATGATCTACTGGATCACGAACACACGCTGCTAAAAGACATCAAAGCACTGGATAAACTTTACGAAAAGACGCTGGATTTTTACGACGAACTGGCGCTTTACATCGCCGCAGGCACCGAAAAACTGCGCGAACTTGATGAACAAACCATCCCCGCCAAAGCTGCCGAAGTTGACGCCGCGCCAGAAGACAAACAAGTCTTGCAAGCCCAAGAACTGCGCGATTTACGCGCCGCGCGTGATGATCTGGAACGCCGCGTGCATGATCTGAAACTGACCCGTCAGGTGACCATGCAATCGCTGCCATCCATCCGTCTGGTGCAGGAAAACGATAAATCCTTGGTCACCAAAATCAATTCCACATTGGTAAACACTGTGCCCCTGTGGGAAACTCAACTGGCGCAAGCCGTCACCATTCAACGCTCGGCTGAGGCCGCCGAAGCTGTGCGCGGCGCCAATGATCTGACCAATGAATTGCTAACCGCCAACGCCAAAAATCTACGCCAAGCCAATAAGATGGTGCGCGAGGAAATGGAACGCGGCGTGTTTGATATCGAGGCGGTGAAAATCGCCAATGCCGAATTGATCGCCACGATCGAGGAAAGCCTGCAAATCGCCGATGAAGGTAAAGCCAACCGCGCCAAAGCCGAAGAAGAACTGGAAATAATGGAAAGCGAGCTAAAGAAAACACTAGCCTCGGCCACGGCGCGCGCCAGCAAAACCGGCAACAACATCGCCGACGCAGCCAGCCGCTAGGGCGATTAAATGACCCGACGGCGCACGATCAACGGTTTAATTCTGGCTGCCAGCCTAACCATGCTGACAGCCTGCGAAACCCGTGCGCCGTTAAAACCACCCCCGACAACCACGCCCAACGAACGCCCAACCGCCACACCCCGATCCGCAGCCAGCCAGAAAATGCAGGCCTATTACAGCACCATGCAGGCTGATCTGTTAACCCGTGGTCTGTTGCGCGGTGACACGGGCGCAGCCCTGCCGTTTTCCGCCGATGAACTGGTCGATAACTTTCTGACCATCGCAATGTTTAGCGAAAACACCTTTGACAGTGGCCGCATTGTGGCCCAAAATACCCCAAGCCCCCTGCGCCGTTGGCAATCCCCCCTACGCGTGCATCTGGAATTTGGCCCCTCGGTGCCCTTTGCCCAACGCGAGCAGGATCGCAAATCGATCCGCAGATATTACGCAAAACTGGCGCGTCTTACGGGGCTATCCATCCGCCTGACCGATAGCGATCCAAACGTCTTTGTCTTGATCCTGAACCAGGACGAACGAACCGGCGCACGCCCTTTGCTAACCCGCCTGATCCCGTCTATTTCAAACACCACCGCGCAAATCGTCACCGGTATGGATCGCTCGAACCCGTGCATCACCTTTTCGTTCTCGGACAATATCGCCAGCGCTGCCTATACCCGAACCGTCGCGGTGATCCGCGGCGAACTCCCCGACAGATTGCGCAAATCCTGCTTTCAGGAAGAGCTGGCACAAGGTTTGGGCCTAATGAATGACAGCGACGCTGCACGCCCATCGATATTTAATGACGATGAGGAGTTTTCATTGCTGACAAAACATGATGAACTGCTGCTGAAAATTCTATACGATAAACGGCTGCGCGCTGGTATTGATCAAAGAACCGCGCGCCCGATTGTAAAACAGATTGTAGCGGGGCTGCTGGGTGGCCCTGTGTGAATGAACACTACATAAGGACAGATTATTATGGGTATTTTTGATTTCCTAACTGGCGAATTTATCGACGTCATCCACGGGGTCGACGATACGCGCGATACGCTCGTTTGGCGGTTTGAACGTGAAGACCACGAAATCAAATACGGTGCCAAACTCACGGTGCGCGAAGGCCAGGCGGCAGTGTTCATTCACGAAGGCCAGCTTGCCGATGTGTTTACTCCCGGCCTTTACATGCTGGAAACCAACAACATGCCGATCCTGACCACGCTGCAACATTGGGATCACGGCTTTGAAAGCCCGTTCAAATCCGAGGTGTATTTCGTTAACACCACGCGGTTCTCCGATCTGAAATGGGGCACCAAAAACCCGATCATCTGCCGCGATCCCGAATTTGGCCCCGTACGCATCCGCGCCTATGGCACGTATACGGTCAGGGTGTCTGATCCGGCGCGTTTCCTTACAGAAATCGTCGGCACTGACGGCGAATTCACCATGGATGAAATCAGCTACCAGGTGCGCAACATCATCGTGCAGGAGTTCTCTCGTGTCATTGCCCGCAGCGGGATTCCCGTGCTGGACATGGCCGCCAACACCGCCGATCTGGGCAAACTTGTTGCCGCCGAAATCTCTGGCACACTGGAGCAATACGGTCTGGAAATCCCCGAGCTTTACATCGAAAACATCTCGCTCCCGCCAGCGGTCGAGGCCGCAATGGACAAACGCACCTCCATCGGTATTGTCGGCGATCTGGGTAAATATACCCAGTTTTCCGCCGCCGAAGCCATGACAAGTGCCGCCAACAATCCAAATGGTGGTGGTGGCATGGGCGCTGGCCTTGGAATGGGGCTGGGCATGGCCATGGCGCAAAATATGCAAAACGGCCCGCAAAACAGCCCTTGGGGCACACCTGTGCAGCACGCCGCACCAACGCCACCACCGCCCCCCGTTGAAAAAGTCTGGCACATCGCCAAAGACGGCCAAACCACGGGGCCATATTCGCGCGCCTCGCTGGGGCGTATGGCGTCTGATGGAACCCTTACCCGCCAAACCCATGTTTGGTCCGCCGGCCAAGACGGCTGGAAAACCGCCAATGACGTGGACGAACTCGCACAGCTGTTCACCGTCATGCCCCCACCCCCGCCCGCCGGATAATCCGCTTCTTCTTTTCATAAATATCCCCGCCGGAGGCATAGAATCTCTTGTCTGAAACACCCCAACCACAGGCCCCCGCACAGGAACATCGCTTCCCCTGCGATCAATGCGGGGCCGACTATCGCTTTGCCCCCGGCCACGACAGCCTGATCTGCGATTTCTGCGGTAATGAACGGACACTGAATGACGATGTCGAAGGTGCCATTCGCGAACTGGATTTTCGCGATGCTTTAAATGCGGCGCTGCCGGCATCAGAAACCGAAGACACCCGCTCAACTCAATGCCCCAACTGCGCGGCAGTGTTTGAATTCGATCCAGCTATCCACGCCGCTGAATGCCCGTTCTGCGCCACCCCCGTGGTGACGGACACAGGCGTAAACCGACAGATCAAACCAAAGGCGGTTTTGCCCTTCAGCCTTGACGAAAACACCGCCCGCGATGCGCTTTCCGATTGGCTCGGCGGGCTGTGGTTTGCCCCCAATGGCGTCAAACAATACGCCCGCAAAGGGCGTAAATTGCAGGGCACCTATGTGCCCTACTGGACATATGACGCCGATACAAAAAGCCGCTATTCCGGCTCACGCGGGACAGTTTATTATACCACCCGCACCGTAATGCGCGACGGCAAACGCACGCAGGTGCGCGAACAGAAAGTCCGCTGGACGCCGGTTTCAGGCCGCGTTGCACGCTTCTTTGACGATATTTTGATTCTGGCCTCACGCTCGCTTCCGAAAAAATACACCGATGCGCTGGAACCATGGGATTTGTCCGAACTAGAGCCTTACCGCCCCGAATATCTGGCTGGATTTCGCGCCGAGGGCTACACCGTGCAACTGGACGAAGGCTATTCCGAGGCTCGCGCCCGCATGGACAGGATCATCACCCGTGACGTGAAATTCGACATAGGAGGCGATCGCCAACGCATCCACGGCATTGAAACCGCAATCAAGGACGTGACCTTCAAACACATCCTGCTGCCAGTCTGGCTGGCCGCCTATAAATACCGCGGCAAAAGCTTTCGCTTTGTAATCAACGGGCGCACAGGGCGGGTGCAGGGCGAACGCCCCTATTCCGCGTGGAAAATCACCTTCGCAGTTTTGGCCGTGGCGGTTTTTGCGGGTGTCGCAGGATATTACATTGCCCAAAACCAGTAATCCGCAAATCCTCTGTTGTGGCGAGGCCCTGATCGATCTGATCCCCGATAGCACCACTATCACCCCCGTTTCGGGCGGTGGCGTCTTTAATACCGCTATTGCCCTTGGCCGCCTTGATATCCCCACCGGTTATTTCGGTGCGATTTCCACCGATACATACGGCGGCCAACTTACGAATGACCTTGCACAAAGCACTGTCAGCACCACCCTGTGCCCCCGTGTTGATCGCCCCACCACCTTGGCCCATGTCACGCTGGAAAATGGCCATGCCAGCTATCACTTCGAGGATGAAAATAGCGCCGGGCGGATGCTCTCCATCGATGATCTCCCGCCCTTGCCCGATCAGATCACAGCCTTGTTTTTCGGTGGCATCTCTCTAACGTCAGACCCCAGCGCCAGCGCCTATGAAACCCTGCTCAATCAAAACAGCGCGCGGCTGATTATGATCGACCCCAACATCCGCCCCATGTTCATCAGCGATGAACTCGCCTACCGCGCCCGCCTTATGCGGATGCTCTCCAAGGCCGATATTATCAAAATGTCCGACGAAGACTTGAACTGGCTCACCCCCGAAACTCGGCCCGAGCAACACATGCAACGCTTTATCACCATGGGCGCAAAGCTCGCCATTCTAACCAAAGGGGCAGACGGGGCCACCGCCTACACAGCACAGCACAAAGTCACAATCAAAGCCCCCGCAACCACTGTAATCGACACCATCGGCGCAGGGGATACCTTCAATGCCGGTATCCTGTCCGCTTTGTTTGATCTGGATAAGCTCACCAAATCCAGCCTAGCAACCCTCACCAAATCCAACCTCACCACCCTTCTTACCACCGCCACCCACGCCGCCGCGATCACTGTGTCGCGCCAAGGTGCAAATCCCCCAACGAAAGCAGAATTATGCGCGCCCTGATTCAACGTGTCACCCACGCCTCTGTCACAGTCGATAATAAAACTATCGGCGAAATTGCCCACGGGCTGCTGATCCTCGTCTGTGCCATGCAAGACGACACCCAAGCCAACGCCAACAAACTTGCCGCAAAAATCGCCAAACTACGCATTTTTCAAGACGATAACGGCAAAATGAACCGATCACTGCAGGATACCAACGGAAGCGCCCTGATCGTCAGCCAGTTTACCCTTGCCGCCGATACCTCAAGCGGTAACCGCCCGGGGTTTTCAACAGCTGCCCGCCCGGAACAGGGCCGCGATCTCTACGAACATTTTACCACCCAAATCCAAACCCACGGCATCCAGACGGCAACTGGCGAATTTGGCGCTGATATGGCCGTCACCCTTACCAATGACGGGCCAGTCACAATCTGGATGGAATTCTAGGACGTAGGCGCAGACGGGGGCAGACAGCCCCCGCGACCGCCGATTCCGCAGGGATCGGCAACACCTCTCGGAATATGTCAAATTATTCGGTCTACGCCCTAAGAGTGTTGCACGTATTTTAAAAATAAGGCAAAACGCCGAAATGAAATTTAAAGCTCTTCTTGTTCACCTGCTCACGGCCTCGGGTGCGGTCTTTGCGATGCTGGCTATGCTGGCCGCCGTTGATGAAAAATGGAGCCTTATGTTCCTGTGGCTGGTTGTGGCCTTTGCGGTTGACGGTATCGACGGGCCTCTTGCGCGCCAATACGACGTTAAAACCAACGCCCCGCAATATGATGGTGTGTTGCTTGATTTAATTGTCGACTATTTAACTTACGTGTTTGTTCCTGCCTATGCACTGTTTCGCTCCGGCCTTTTGCCGAATTGGACAGGCTGGATAGTGATCATTATCATCACCTTTACAAGTGCGCTCTATTTTGCCGACACGCGGATGAAAACAAAAGACAATTCTTTTTCCGGTTTCCCGGGATGCTGGAACATGGTGGTGCTGGTTTTATTTGCATTGCATCCCAATTACTGGGTTATGTTGACCTTGGTTGTTGGCCTTTCGATCACTATGTTTGTGCCGCTAAAATTCATTCACCCTGTGCGCACCACACGTTGGCGCACCATTTCATTGCCAATTGCCTTCGCTTGGACCGTATTTGCAGGTTGGGCCGCATGGGTGGATTTTCATCCGCAAAGCTGGGCACATTGGGGGCTTGTTGTCACAAGTATCTATTTACTTGGCGTGGGCATCGCACAGCAAATTATTCCTGCTAGATCCGCGTAAGCACAACGCCCGCTAAAATCAGGAATGATGCAATCAGTTTGCCGCGCCCGATCCGTTCACCTACAATGCCCCACCCTATTAAAATAGCAAACAATATTGACGTTTCGCGCAATGCGGCCACCAAAGTAACAGGCGCTTGTGTCATCGCCCAAACCACGATTGTATAAGCGGCATAAGACGCAACACTTGCCATGGTGCCAGAAATCATTTCGCGCCTGTTTACCTGCAAAATTGATCGGCCTTTAAAGGCAATAATAACCGGTAAATAGATCACGGATGTCATCGCCAATGCCCATCCGGTAAATGCGACAGCATCCTGCATAAGCCGCGCACCCGTGCCATCCGTCATGGAATAGGATGCCGTCGCCGCAGCTGATGCCAAAGCAAACGGTAATAAACGCTTGCTTTCGCCATCGGTGAACACACCGCGCGCCATCAGCAATATCCCGCCCCCGAGAACCAGCACACCGATCTTTTCCATTCCAGACAGTTGATCTCCAATAAAAACCGGCCCGACCAACAACAACAAAATTGGAGCCGCGCCGCGTGCGACAGGATAAACACGGCTTAAATCTCCATGTTCATAGGCGTATCCGAGCGTCAGGTAATACACCGCTCTAATCACACCCGACGCAATTATCCACACCCAGATAGATGCATCAGGCCAGGGAAACATCAGTGCAACACCCAACCCGATAATGCCATTCCCAACAGCAACAAGCATCATAGCGGTGGATTTGGCACCACCGATTTTCACAACAGCATTCCAACCGGCGTGCAACATTGCTGCCGTTAAAACGGCTATGAAAACTGAAAAATCCATTTAAACCTATTATCACCAAACCATGTCGTGTCGAAGGATTTCAAAGCATAATCAATTTTGGTTGACGCCCTAAATCAACAAGCCCGCGGCCCCTTCATGACGCAGCAATTGCACCTTGAGTTCAATTCCATTTATCCCGCCGCCTCCGCCGGAAAACCCGCCCAAACCTGTTGCGCCCAACACCCTGTGACACGGAATTATCAATGGAATCGGATTGCCTCCGCAGGCTTGACCGACGGCTTGTGCGGGCACATTCAAACGTTTGGCTATGTCGCCATAAGTAATTGTTTCGCCAAAAGGGATTCCCGACATAACCGCACAGACATCTTTCTGAAACTGGGATCCGTTCACACGTAATGGCAAGTCAAATTTGATAATTTCTCCGGAAAAATATTGCTCGATCTGCAGGCTCGCCCTACGCAATATCGCGGAGCTGGATTGGCCACCTACACCCCACTTAACACCAACGATAGCATCGTCTTGCGCGAAAACCGCCATTGGGCCTGTTGGCGTTTCAACCGTCGTTGATTTCAATTCTTTCTGGAACTCAGCCAATTTTCATAAGCTTATAAACTGGTTGCGATGGAGGCCGGACGTTACACATTTAAACCCATTGTTTGAATATCTTGAGACCACAGCATAACCAGACCTTGCGTCACATCAAGGGCCTCTCTCGTCTGAAGCCGGTATTTTACCCCCTTAAAGCCACTATTTTCGATTTTTGGGCGGCCGGTTTTGCTGGCTTGAATGCTCCAGATCAGCGCGGGTGACGAAAAAGGCGGGGTGGGTCGAAAATAGGTTTTGCATGCGGCATATTTAGCAGAACCTGACATCGTTGGGAATTTTGTAGTTATGCAGAGGTTTCGGTATATAAACCCCCAAATTTATGTCTCACTCGAGGTATTCTTGTAATTCAAAAGGCGCTACGCCCAATTAATTAACGCAAGCAATTTCTGGACGCTGTTCCTTTGCTGCTGTAAAGACTGGCTTATGGACGAAAAAACCAACATAAATAAAAAGAAACAAGCCGTTTTAGACCGGGAAGCACGTCTAAAAGCGAATATGAAGGCAAATATGAAACGTCGTAAGGCGCAAGCAAAAGCGCGTAAAACGCCCATTAAAAACGAGTAGAGGTATTTATGGATTCGATAGTTGTAACAGGCGGTGGTGAATTAAACGGGCAAATCCCTATTGCGGGGGCGAAAAATGCTTGCCTCACGCTTATGCCAGCCACGCTTTTGTCGGACGAGCCGCTAACTCTGACCAACGCGCCGCGCCTGTCTGATATCAAAACCATGACAGAACTGTTGCAATCCTTGGGCGCAGAAGTGACCAGCCTTGCCGAAGACAAGGTTCTGGTATTGTCCAGCCACAACGCCGATAATCCGTTGGCCCATTATGACATCGTGCGCAAAATGCGCGCCTCCAATCTGGTGCTTGGCCCGCTTTTGGCCCGTCACGGCAAGGCGATTGTGTCTTTGCCCGGGGGCTGTGCGATTGGTGCGCGGCCAATGGATATTCACACCATGGCGCTTGAAAAAATGGGTGCCAAAATTGAATTGAAAGATGGTTATCTGCACGCCGTCGCCCCCAAAGGCCTGCAAGGCGCGCGGATTGATTTCCCCTTTGCCTCTGTCGGGGCCACGGAAAACATCCTGATGGCGGCTACCTTGGCCAAAGGTACCACCGAAATTTACAATGCGGCACGCGAACCGGAAATTGTTGATCTGGCCGATTGCCTGCGCAAAATGGGCGCGCAAATCGAAGGCGATGGCACGTCCATTATCACCATTCAGGGCGTTGATCGCCTTGGCGGGGCCACCCATCCGGTGGTGACAGATCGCATCGAACTGGGTACCTATATGCTGGCCCCCGCGTTTACGGGCGGCGAGGTTGAACTGCTGGGCGGGCGGCTTGATCTGGTTGGCGCGTTTGTTGAAAAACTGGATGCCGCAGGCATTGATGTAACCGAAACCGCAGGCGGCCTAATGGTGAAACGCCGCTCTGACGTAATCAAGGCGGTGGATATTGTCACCGAACCCTTCCCGGGGTTTCCAACCGATTTGCAAGCCCAGATGATGGCGCTGCTATGTTACGCCGACGGCACCTCGGTGCTGGAGGAAAAGATCTTTGAAAATCGGTTTATGCACGCCCCCGAACTGATCCGTATGGGCGCAAATATCGAAGTTCATGGTGGCACAGCCACGGTGCAGGGGGTGAAATCCCTGAAAGGTGCACCGGTGATGGCCACTGATCTGCGTGCCTCGGTTTCGTTGATTTTGGCTGGATTGGCGGCAGAGGGCGAAACAGTGGTCAGCCGCGTTTATCACCTTGATCGCGGCTATGAACACGTGGTGTCCAAGCTGCGCGGCGTCGGCGCACAAATTGAACGGATAAAATCATAATGGCAGATGCAACATTTCAAGACGGCGCGGAAAAACCGCTGCGCCTGTGGGCGCAGGATGTCGATGATCTGACGGTGTTGTCCTCTTTGGCGCAAGACGCGGTGTTTCCCGCCAATGAAATGACCTTTCAATCGGGCAAACGCCGTTTTGCCCTGCTGCTTAATCGTTTCCGTTGGGAAGATCAGCCAAAGGCCGAACGCCGCAATCGCCCCTATGAACGTGTGCAAGCGGTGCTTACGATTAACGACGTGCAAAAGGTTCTGACCCAAGGCGTGGAGCGTGACAAAGACACGGTTTTGTCGCTGCTCAATATCACCTTTAATTCAACCGGGGACGGGGCCGGACGCGTTGTTCTGACATTTTCCGGCGACGGTGCAATCGCGCTGGATGTGGAATGTCTTGATGTTACGCTAACCGACGTCACCCGCCCCTATATTGCCCCGTCAAAATCCGCCCCCAAACATCCCGAGTAAACAAATGCCCCAATTCATGAACACCATCGACGCCAGTTTTGCCAAAGATTTTGAAACCTTTCTGGGATCAAAACGCGAGGATTCACCGGATGTGGATGCGATTGTTGCCGATATCATCGCCGATGTGCGTGCGCGCGGCGATGCGGCGGTCATTGAATACACCGCCAAATTTGACCGCCTTGAATTAACCCCCGAAACCCTTGCCTTTAGCGCCGAAGAAATCGACGCCGAATGTGCCAAGGTTAACGCCAAAGACCGCGCCGCGCTGGAGCTGGCGGCGGCGCGTATTCGGGCCTATCACGTAAAACATTTGCCCGCAGATGCAAGCTGGGTGGATGTTGCGGGCGCTATGCTTGGCTGGCGTTGGACACCCGTTGCTGCGGCGGGGCTTTATGTGCCCGGCGGCATTGCCTCTTA